>DASRKX010000011.1:0-36109 GCA_035648735.1 Allostellaceae bacterium | reverse complement strand
ATGTCGAGCACATTGTTGATGATCTCGAGGAGATGGTTGCCCGCGGAGTTGATATCCTTGGCGTAATCGGCATAGACCGGCGGGTTGACCGGTCCGCGCATCTGGTCCCTGATCATCTGCGAGAAGCCGAGGATGGCATTGAGCGGCGTACGCAGCTCGTGGCTCATATTGGCGAGGAACAGTGTCTTGGCATTGTTGGCTGCTTCGGCCTTGGCGAGAGCTTTCTGCAGGGCTTCCTTGGTCTGCACGAGATCTGTAACGTCTATACGAAGACCGGCGATGCCGCCGGATTTCATGCGGCGATCAGTGGCCAACAAATGTCGTCCATCGAACAGGGCCACTTCCACGCTGCCGCGTGCGTGGCGATGCACGCGCTTACGCTCCGCGATCCACTGGTCTTCGTTATCGATCGCTCCCTTAAAAATGCCTTGAGCCATCGAGTCCCTAAGCAACGCCTCAAAACTCATGCCGTAAGTTATCGGATGGTCAGGATGCGGGAATAGCTGCCGGAAGGCTTCGTTGCAAAGAACCAAGCGGTCGTCCTTGTCATAAATGGTAAAAGGCTCGGAAATACAATCGACCGCGTCGGTCAGCAGGTCCTTGGTCTGCTGGACGAGTTCCTTGCTTTCCCGAAGATCGATATTCATGGCATCCTGCGCGATCTCGCGCGCCATGCGGCGGTTGATCCCGCGCATCAAGTAAATGACGAGCCCGGCCAGCAGCAACGTCGCCAGCCCGACGAGGCCGAGGAGGATCTTGGCATTCGCATTAGCCTTCGCCAGCTCTTGATCGAGGTCGAGGCCGCTGCCGACGATGCGCGGGTAGCCCGGAACGCGACGATTGCCGATGATCCGCTTCACATTATCGACCGCGCTCTCGCGCGCGGTTGCGTCTTCGTCCCCTAAGAGATTGGTGGCTTCGGTGCGCGCGTGGTCGAATGCGGTGCGGCGCGCATTGTTGATCGACAAAGCGGCGAGCGCCCACATGGCCAGAATCATGACCGCGGCCGCAGCAAGAACGAGCAGCTTCAGGCGTTGGGCGCGATGCCGGACATTCACAATTCAATCTCGGATTGTCTGAGGGGCCGCTCCGACTATGCGCGCTCAATCATTAACGGGGTCAGCAGACAGGCAAAGTAGCGGAATTGGCGCAAATGCATCCATCCGGGGCAGCGTGGACGCCTCCGGCTCAGAACATCGACCGTCCCGGACGGTGCGCCCGATGCAGCCAAACGAAGGTCACGTCTAGCGCGGCCGTAGCTCCGTGGTAGGAACTCCCTTGGCGACGGGGAGGTTCCTCTCGATTAAATCCTGAGCGGCAGCACCAGTTTTCAGCGGTCGCGCTCCAGCGCCTGGCGTATCGCCCGCGCCAGATCCTCCTGGCGATAGGGCTTCTGCAGCGTCGAGAAGCCGCCGGGCTCGCCGCTGTCGCGCGCGAGCGCATAGCCCGACGTCAGCAGAACCTTGATGCCGCGCTTCAACAGGCGCGCGCGCCTTGCCAGCTCGTCGCCGAGCATGCCGCTCGGCATCGAGAAGTCGCTGAACAGCAGATCGATTTTCTCCTTGCCCTCGAGCAAGGCGAGCGCCGCCGGCCCGTCGGGCGCGGTCAGCACGCGGTAGCCCAGGTCGCGCAGATTCTCCGCCACCATCTCGCGCAGATCGGCATCGTCCTCGACCATCAGAACGGTCTCGGCCTGGGCCGCGGTTGGCAGCTCGCGCTGCTGCTCGTCGGTCACGGCGGCCGAGGCCGGCTGATGCGCCCGCGGCAGGTAGATTTTTACCGTGGTGCCGACGCCGACCTGGGAGGCGAGCTCGAGATGGCCGCCCGATTGCTTGACGAAGCCGTAGACCTGCGAGAGGCCGAGGCCGCTGCCCTTGCCGACCTCCTTGGTGGTGTAGAATGGATCGAAGGCGCGCTCGATCACCTCGGGCGCCATGCCCGAGCCGCTGTCGCCCACCGTCACCCGCACATAGGGGCCCGGCTGGATTTCGGCGCCGTGCGAGCGGTCGAGCGAAACATTGTCGGTCTCGATCGAGATCTGGCCGCCGGTCGCTGCCATGGCGTCGCGCGAATTGACGACCAGATTGAGCAGCGCCGACTGGAACTGCGCCGGGTCGATGCGGCACGGATCGACCGTCGGGTTCAACAGGAACCGGATCTGCACCAGATCGCCCGCGCCGCGGCGCAGCAGCTCGCTGAAATCCTTGATCAGGCGGTTGAGATTGACCGTCTCGGGATGGAGCGACTGGCGCCGCGCGAAGGAGAGCAGCGATTGCGTCAGATGCGCGCCGCGCTCGGCGCCGCGCTGCGCCATGCCGAGCAGGCGCTTGCCGGCCTCGCTCGGCACCTGCGCCCGCAGCTGTTCGAGGCTGCCCATGATGACGGTGAGCAAATTGTTGAAATCATGGGCCACGCCGCCGGTCAGCTGGCCGATCGCTTCCATTTTCTGCGCCTGACGGTAATGATCCTCGAGCTCGGCGCGGCGCTCCGCTTCCGCGGCCGCCTCGCGCGAGCGGCGCAGGGCGATCACGGTCGCGAAGATGAGCATAAGCGTCACCGGCACGCCGTAGATCAGATGGCTCGACATTAGGCGGAGCCAGCCCTGCACGATCGTCGCGCGGTCGATTCCGACCGCGACATAGATCGGAAAGCCGGGCAACCTCCGATAGGCGAACAAGCGGTCCTTGCCGTCGATCACCGAATGGGTTTCGTACTCGCCCGCCTCGGGCTGCTCGCGGATCATCTCCATGAACTTGCTGCCGGCGCCGATCGTCTGCGGTGCCTCGGCTTCGGGATTGCGCGCCAGCACGACCCCGTCGGCGCGCGCCAGCGTGATGTGGATGCCGGAATTGGCGGCCAGCACGTCGTAGTAGTTCGCGAGATCGGCGGAATCGACGGTCAATTGAATCAAGCCGGCATTCTCACCGTGCGCGCCGAGCCGCCGCCGGGCGAGAACGAATTGATTGCGCTTGGTCACCTGACCCATGATCACGTTGGAGATCAGCAAATCCTCGTTGCCGGGACGCGGCACCGCTATGTAGTTGCGCGGCGCCGCGGCCAGGTCGGGCGACGGAAACGCCAAGTCCATCGCGATGACGTGATGATCGGCGCCGACCATTCCGACCGCGCCGACCTGGGGCAGGTTGGTCTTGATCTGCCTCAGGAAAAGATAAACGTCGCGCGAACGTGCGATCTCGTCCCAACTCATGCCGGCAGTGCGATCGGCGATCCGATCGACCGCCAGGCTGGCGGTGCCGAAGATATTGAGCGCGTTCTGGCTGGCGATATCGAGGAGCTGCGCGTTGCGTTCCCGCGCCTCCGCGAAAAAATTGTTGTAGGTGAGAAAGCCCGCGCCGCAAAACAGCACGATCGGCGTTAATATGGCGGCGGCCAGGAGCGCCTGGAGCGGCCGGATGGCGTCCCGCGTACCCTCGCCGGAGGATTGCGGCCCGTTTTCTCCGAGCGACATGCCAGGCCTGCGAAAGGTTGAGAATGTGCCGAATGCCGGCAAAGGGCGGGCATCCTACCTCAGCCGCCGCGGCGCGGTCACGGCCGGCGTGGCGCTCCTTGGAACCCAAGGAAACGCCCAAAGAAAAAGGGCCACCGGTGAGGGTGGCCCAAGTTCAGGGAGGAAAAGCCCGAAGGACTTATGCGGACGGGACATAGTCCCGAACCGCATGCCCGTTATACGGCGCAAATTCTCTACAAATTATTAAGATGCTGGGCCGGAGATGGTTAATCCGGGCCCTATGCGGCCCGCGCTAGGCGCGGCCGGCCGTGTCGAAATACTCGTTGATCGAGCGGGTCAGGCCCTGGGCAACCTTGGCCTGGTAAGCCGATGCGCGCAACGCATGCTCCTCGTCCCGGTTGGAGAGGCAGCCGATCTCGACCAGCGCCGAGGGTATATCGGGCGCCTTGAGCACGGCGAAGCCGGCGGAGCGGTGGCTGTTGCGCAGCAATGTCACGCGCCGTCCGAGCTCGGAAACCAGCTCCTGGGCAAGCTGGATGGAAAGATTGTTGGTCTGCCGCCGGGCGAGGTCGATCAGGATGCCGCTGACCACCGGATCGTCGCTCGGCAGCTTCACGCCGGCGACGAGATCGGCCTTGTTCTCGCGCGCCGCCAGGGCGGCCGCCTCCTTATCGGAAGCCTGCTCGGACAGCGTATAGACCGAGGCGCCGCGCATCTGCCGGTCGGGCAGCGCATCGGCGTGGACCGACATGAAGAGCTGCGCATCGGCGCGCCGCGCCAGAGCGACGCGGCCGGCGAGCGGGATGAACTGGTCGTCGCGGCGGGTCAGCCGGACCTGGAAGCGCCGCGTCGCCTCGAGCTGGCGGGCCAGCTCCTGCACGGTCGGCAGCGAGATGTCTTTTTCATAGGTGCCGGCGAGGCCGATGGCGCCCGGATCGACGCCGCCATGCCCGGCATCGAGCATGATGAGCGGCAGCTTCGGCGTCGCCGCGGCGGCTGAAACGGCGCGCATGACGTGGGAAACGCCGGCGCCGGCGGCAAGCCCAGCCAGCAGCTGATTGAAGCGGCGCCGATCGATCGTCTGTCCGGCCACGGCGGAACGCCTTCCTGCTCTCCCCAGAGCGATTCTCTCAGGATGAATTAGCTACTACCGAGGTAAACAGTAGGTTAAAGCTTAGAAGATGTCCATATCCGATTGATTAAAATACGACTTATCCAGCTAAATCGACGACGACCCGCCCCCTGATGCCGCCCTTGAGGATGGCGGCGGCGCGTTCGGGCAGCGCTTCGAGGCCTACCGTCTCGGTCATGGCATCGAGCTTGTCGAGCGGCAGGTCGCGGGCGAGCCGCGCCCAGGCGGCGTTGCGCGGCGCCGCCGGGCACATCACGGAATCGATCCCGAGCAGCTTCACCCCGCGCAGCAGGAAGGGGATGACGCTGGCCGGCAGGTCGCTGCCGCCGGCCAGGCCGCAGGCGGCGACGGCGCCCCGGTATTTGAGCTGCGTCAGGATGGTCGCCAGCGTGGTGCTGCCAACACTGTCGATGGCGGCGGCCCAGCGCTCGCTGTCGAGCGGCCGCGCCGGCGGCTTGGCCAGTTCGGCGCGATCGACGATCGCGCTCGCACCCAAGCCGCGCAGGTAATCATGCGTCTCGGGCCGGCCGGTCGAGGCGGAAACCCGATAACCCGCCGCCGCCAAAATCGCGATGGCGACGCTGCCGACGCCGCCGGCGGCGCCCGTCACCAGCACGTCGCCGGCGCCGGGCCTGAGGCCATGCGCCTCGAGCTCCGTCACCGCCAGCATGGACGTGAAGCCCGCCGTGCCGATCGCCATGGCGCGCTTGGCGGTGAGGCCGGGCGGCAGGCGCACGAGCTGCGACGCCTTGACCCGCGCCTTCCCGGCATAGCCGCCCCATTGCGCCTCGCCGATGCGCCAGCCGGTGAGAATGACCTTGTCGCCCTTTTCCCAGTCGAGCGATTGCGAGCTTTCGACCGTGCCGGCGAAATCGACGCCCGGCACATGCGGATATGTCCGAACCAGCCGGCCGATGCCGTTCAGGATCATGCCGTCCTTGTAGTTGAGCGTCGAATATTCGACCGCGATTGTGACCTCGCCCGGCGGCAATTGTGATTCGTCGAGCTGTGCCACGCGCGCGGCGACCTTGCCGCCCGATTCTTCGAGCAATAATCCCTTGAAGCTCATCGCAGCCGTTCGAGGATCGAGACGTAATTAGCGACCGCGGCGCCGCCCATGTTGAAGATACCGGCGAGAGTCGCGTCCTTGATCTGGATATCGCCGGCGGTGCCGGTGAGCTGCATCGATTGCAGCACATGCATCGAGACGCCGGTGGCGCCGATCGGATGGCCCTTGGCCTTGAGGCCGCCCGAGGCGTTGATCGGCAGCTTGCCGGTTTTTTCGCTGATGCCTTCATTGATGATCCGATCGCCCTCGCCCGGCTTGGCCATGCCCATCGCCTCGTAGATCAGCAGCTCGGCGATGGTGAAGCAGTCATGCACCTCGGCGCAGGAGAGATCGTCCAGCGTCGTACCGGAATGAGCAAAGGCGCGGCGCCAGGCCTCGGCGGCGCCTTCATAGGCGGTGATGTCGCGTTTCGACATCGGCAGGAAATCGTTGGCCTGTTCGGCGGCGCGGAAGAAGATCGCCTTCTCCGACGCCAGCGCCGTGTCGATATCGGCCAGCACCAGCGCCGCCGCGCCGTCGGAGACCAGCGAGCAATCGGTGCGCCGCAGCGGCCCGGCGACGATGGGGTTCTTGTCCGACACGGTGCGGCAGAAATCGTAGCCGAGGTCTTTCCGAATTTGCGCCAGCGGGTTGGACGCGCCGTTCTTGTGGTTCTTGGCGGCGATGCGCGCCAGCGCGTCCGATTTGTCGCCATAGCGCTGGAAATACTGCTGGGCGATGCGGCCGAAGATGCCGGCGAAGCCGCCCTCGATCTCGCCCTCCTCTTTAAGGTAGGCCGCGCGGATGAGAATATCGCCGACCTGCGGCCCGCTGATCTCGCTCATCTTCTCGACGCCGACCACCAGCACGCGGCGCGCGCGCCTAGCCGCGATGGCGTTGAGGCCCTGATGGATCGCGGCCGAGCCGGTGGCGCAGGCATTCTCGACCCGTGTCGCCGGCTTGAAGCGCAAGGCAGGATCGAGCTGCAGGGTCAGCGAGGAGGAAAACTCCTGCCGCACAAAGCCGCCGTTGAAATGGCCGAGATAGATCTCGTCGATATCGGCGGGCGTCATCCCGGCATCGGCGATGGCCTCGCCCGCGACCTTGACGATCAGCGATTCGACGTCCTCGCCCTCGAGCTTGCCGAAGCGCGTATGGGCCCAACCGACGATGCAGGCGCTCATGGGTTCTCCTCGCGGGTTCGTCCTAGGATATACTGGCGCGCGTGGGGAACAAGTCCATGACCGGCGACACCTTGAGCCTGCGGCGGCCCGACGATTGGCACGTCCATTTACGTGACGGCGCCATGCTGCAGGCGGTATTGCCCTTTACCGCCCGCCAATTCGCCCGCGCCATTACCATGCCCAATCTGACCCCGCCGGTGACCAGCGTCGCCGCCGCCCAGGCCTATCGCGCGCGCATCCTGCATGCCTTGCCGGCCGGCTTGGATTTCACGCCGCTGATGACCGCCTATCTGACCGACGATGCCGACCCGGCCGAGCTCGAGCGCGGCTTCAAGGCCGGCGTTTTCGCCGCCGCCAAGCTCTACCCGGCCCATGCCACGACCAATTCGGCCTTCGGCGTCACCGACATCGCCAAGATCGCCAAGGCGCTCGACCGCATGGCGGCGCTCGGCATGCCGCTTCTTGTTCACGGCGAGGTGACGGATCCGAAGGTCGATGTCTTCGACCGCGAGGCGGCGTTCATCGAACGCGTACTGGCGCCGCTGGTGAAGCGTCTGCCCGCGCTCAAGATCGTCTTCGAGCATGTCACGACACGCGAAGCGGTCGATTTCGTCGCGCAAGCCGGCCCGGCAATCGCCGCCACCATCACGCCGCATCATCTCGTCATCAACCGCAACGCGCTGTTCCAGGGCGGCTTGCGGCCGCATCTCTATTGCCTGCCGGTGGCGAAGCGCGAGGAACACCGCCTGGCGCTGCGCCGCGCAGCGACCTCGGGAAATCCGAAGTTCTTCCTCGGCACCGACAGCGCGCCGCATTCGATTGCCGACAAGGAAAAGGATTGCGGCTGCGCCGGCGTCTTCGGCGCGCCCGTGGCGCTCGAAACTTATGCGCGCGTTTTCGAGGAAGAGAACGCGCTCGGCAACCTCGAAGCCTTCGCCTCGCTCAACGGCCCGCGCTTCTACGGGTTGAAGCCGAACGAGCAACGCGTCACCTTAAGGCGCGAGACCTGGCGCGTGCCGACGGAAGTTTCGGCCGGCGGCGGATCGGTGAAACCGTTCCTGGCGGGCGAGGAAATGGGCTGGAAGCTGAAAGCCGGCGGCGCCGACGCAGCCTAAGGAATCGCGTGCTCGATGAATTCCGGCGGGATGATCTGGCCCCATTGCGATTTGAGGCCGTCCTCCGCCGAGATCTGGTTGGCCGGCGCCGTCGCGTTGAGGATGTCGGTGTCGGTCCAGTGCTCGTGCACGCGGCCCCACGGGTCCGCCCAGTAATCGTAGATCTGGCTGCCGAGCACGTGCCGGCCGATGCCCCAGACGTGCTTGTACTTGTTCTTGGCCTTCAGATATTCGTGGCCGATCATCACGTCGTCGACGTCGCGCACCTCGAAGGAGACGTGGTTGAGGCCGGTCTTCGGCCCGGCGATGCAGAAGAAGACGTGGTGATCGACGTAATCGTCGCCGCGGTCGAGCCGGTTGAACGAGCCGATGACGTTGCTCTTCTCGCCGTCATAGACGTCGTCCGAGACGAGGAAGCCCAGCGTCTCGCGATACCATTTGAGGGTCGCCGCGATGTTGGTCGCCATCAGCACGCCGTGGCCGATGCGCTTCACCTGCGCGGCGCTGCGCGGCAAGCGACACAGCACGCCGGCGCGGCGGCGCTTGTCCTCGCCCCAATTCAGCACGTTCTCGACCACCGGCAGCTTCGCCACTGGCTCGAGGCCGTGCACGATCTCGATCTGGTAGCCGTTGGGATCGGTCAGGCGCACGCGCTGGCCGCCGCCCGGCTCGTCGATATTCTCGATGCCCGACGCGCCCGGCAGCCGGGCCGCCGATTTGAGGTCGTCGGCGCTCGCCGCGCCATAGGCGAAGCCCAGGAATTTCGACGGGCCGAGCTCGGTGACGTGAATGTGGTGCACCGGATCGGTGCCGCGCATGAACAGCTTGTCCTTGGTGCGGGCGACCTTCGCCAGGCCGAAATCGACGAGGAATTCCTCGGCCTGGCCGAGATCGGGCGAGCGCAGCCGCGCCCACAGGAAATCGGCGGCCTTGAATCCGGGCATCGCGTTCCTCCTCGCCAACGATAAAAGGCGCGTCGGCCGCGCTCTTGCTTGGAGAAAGTGTAGGCCTAAGCGGCGAGCGCGGTAAAGACGTCGCTGTCGCTCGGCCGTCCTTCGACATGGTGGCGGTGCCACAGCGCGTAGAACAGCAGCGTCCAGGCGGCAAAGCCGGCGCGCTTCTTGTCGGCCGCGCGGAAGAGAGTCTCGACCGCGCCGGGCTGGCAGAGCTCGCTCACCCCCGCCTGGGCGGCGACCAGCGGCCCGAGCTGCGCCGCGCGCCGCGCGATCCATTCGCCGACCGGGACGGTGAAGCCGCGCTTCGGCGCCATCGGCTCGGCGGCGGGCACGTTCTCGGCGACCCAGCGGCGCAGCAGCCACTTGCCCATCTTCTTGCGCACCTTGAGCTCATCGGGCAGGCGGAACGCCATCTGCGCCATGCCGCGGTCGAGGAACGGCGTACGGCCTTCGATGCTGTGCGCCATCAGGCAACGGTCGAGCTTGATCAGCAGATCGTTGGGCAGCCAATCGGCGCAATCGGTCGCCTGCGCCACCTGCAGCCGCGTGCGCCCGGCCTCGGTCGCGGCGAGCTCCGCCGCCTGCACGCCGTCGCGCCAGCCGGGCAGCTCGGCGCGCAGGATGCCGAGGCTTTCCAGATTGCCGCGGCCGCGCAGCAGCTTGCCGCCGCGCCACCACGGCCGCATGACGCTGCGATAGCGGCCATAGCCGGCAAACAGCTCGTCGCCGCCCTCGCCCGACAGGATCACCTTGAGGCCGGCCGCCTTCGCGGTCGCCGCCAGCTTGTAGGTCGGCAGCACGGCGTAATCCGCCGCCGGGTCGTCCATCGCGCGCGCCACCGCCGGCAGCAGATGCCAGAAATCGGCCTCGCGGAATTCCACCTCGACATGCTGGGCGCCGAGCGCGCGGGCGACCTTGCGCGCGGCCTGCCGCTCGTCCGCCGCCTCGGTATGCGAGAAACCGATGGTGAAGGCCTGGACCGGCCGCGCGTTGAGCCGCGCCATCATCGCCAGCACCGCCGAGGAATCGATGCCGCCCGAGAGAAACATGCCGTAGGGCACATCGGCGCGTTGATGCAGCGCGACGCTTTCGGCGAAGGCGCGGTCGAAGGATGTCAGCGCGGCGCGTTCGTCCTGGGCGCGCGGGCCGCCGCCGGGCAGCGCCTCAAGGCGCCGGCGCTCGACGATGCGGCCCTGCGTCGCGATCACGGTTTCACCCGGCAGGAGGCGGTGGATGCCGGCGAAGATGGTCTCGCGGCCGGTGGTGAATTGCAGCTGCAGCAGCTCGTTGCGCGCCGTCGGGTTGAGCGCGGCCGAGGCGAAGCCGCCGGCGAGCAGCGCCTGCGGCTCCGAGGCAAAGGCCAGGCCCTGCGCCGTCTCGGCGTAGTAGAGCGGCTTGATGCCGAAGGGATCGCGCGCCAGCACGAGACGCCCGGCCGCCGGATCGTGCAGCGCGATCGCATACATGCCGCGCAGATGACGCGTGAAGTCGAGCCCGTGCCGGCGATAGAGATGCAGCGGCAGCTCGCAATCGGAGCCGGTGGCGAAGATCGCGTCGGCGAACTCGGCCTTTAATTCAACGTAGTTATAGATTTCACCGTTGGCGATGAGCGCGGCGCCGCCCGGCTCGTAGAGCGGCTGGTCGCCGGTGGCGAGATCGATGATGGCGAGCCGTGTCTGCACCATGCCGACATCGCCGGCGCGGTAATGGCCGTAGCCGTCGGGTCCACGATGCTGCAGCGCGCGCTCCATCGCCGCGAGGCCGGCAACCGGCGGCGCAGCGCCCGACAGCGTCATCATGCCGGCGATGCCGCACATCAGGCGGCGACCTCGGCGAGGAAATCCTGATAGGCCCGAACCACGGCGCCTTCGCTGAACATCGCCAGATACTGTTCATGGCCGCTTGCGGCGAGCGCCGCGCGCAACGCGGCGTTGCCGGCCACGCTCTGCATCGCCCGCGCCAGCGCGTCGGCATCCTCGACCGGCACCAGCAGCCCGGTCTCGCCCGGCATTATCAGTTCCCGGGGTCCGGCGGTCTCGGTCGCGATCACCGGCTTGCGCGCCGCCATGGCCTCGATCACGGTGTTGCCGAGCGGCTCGCGGCGCGACGAACAGACCAGCATGTCGCAACTCGCCAGCAGCGCCGGCACGTCGTCGCGCCAGCCGAGGAAGCGCACGCGGCCCTCGATGCCCAAGGCGCCGGCCTTTTGCCTGAGGGCGTCGCCCTCGGGGCCCTCGCCGGCCAGCCAAAGGTAAATCTTCGGCGCGCGCGCCAGCGCCTCAAGCAGCACGTCGAAGCCCTTGTTGGGATGAAGGCGCCCCAGAGCCAGCGCCACAATTGCCTCTTCCGGCGTCGACAATCCGGCGCGCGGCAGCTTGGCCCCATGCGCGACGGTGGGAAAATTCGGCAGGTAATGCACGCGCGATTCGGGCCAGCCTTGCGCCACGAGATAAGCCGCGATGCCGCGCGTATTGGCGATCAAATGGTCGCAGCGCCGGTAATGCTTCAAATCGTAATATCCTCCGAGCCGCGCAACATGCACGAATTCGCCCTGCGGGCAAAGCGAGGTGGCGCGATTCATCCAGCTCAGCACCACGCGCGGCTGGAAGTCGCTTATGGCGCGGCGCAGGCCGGGCCGCGTGGCGAAATCGAAGAAGCCGCCGAAGGGCAGCGCCACGGTTTCGATGCCGGCCGCATGCAGAACCGCCAGGCGCTCGGGATCGGGCCGCAACGCGATTCGCTGATGCTCGCCGGCGCGCTGCAGCGCCACGGCGAGGCGCGTGAAGAAGGCCTCGGCGCCGCCATGGCGCGCCCCGGCCATCGCCTGGAGGAGCCGCGTCATGCGAGCAGCGCCTCGAAGCGCCTTGCCACGTCGTTCCAGGACAGGCCGCGCTGCCGAAGCAGCGCCGCCTCGTGCATCCGCCGCCAGACTTTATCTTCGGTGAGAATCTTGATCGCCGCCGCGGCGAAGCTCGCCTCGTCGGGCGCCACCTCGCCGGTGACGCCGCCGATGATTCGCTCGGGCAGCGCGCCGATCGGCTGCACCACCGCCGGCAACCCCACCGCCTGCGCCTCGCCCACCGCCATGCAGAAGGTCTCGCTCGCATCGCCGCGATAGAGCATGACCCGCGCGCCGCGCAGCGCCTGGATCAATTCCGCCCGTGACAACGGGGAAAAGCGCCGCACGCCCTGGCCGTGCAACGCGTCGGCGCGCGCCAGCACCGCTTCCATCGCCGCCGCCTTGCGGTCGCCCACCGCGCCATAGACGCCGGCGCCGGCATAGATATGTAGCTCCGCCGACGGCACGGCGGGCCGGATGCGCTTCGCCCAGAGATCGAGCAGCCAATCGAGGCCGCGCAGCGGGTTGGAGGTGAAGATCGCGCGCGGCGGCGGCGCCTCGGCAAGGGGGGCGGCGTGGCGCAGCGCCTCCGGCAGACCATAGGGAATCACCGCGCGGCCGCCATCCGGCATCCAGGCCGGGATGGTGCGCGCGTTATATTCGCCGAGGCTGACGATCATCGGCCGGCGGCGCCACAGCGCCCAGACATAGCGCGGCTTCTTCAAATACTGGCCGGGATTGTGGATCCAGAAGACGCAGCGCTTGGCCTGCGGCACCAGGCCGATGAGGCGATGGCCGCGATTGGCGATGTAGAGGTCGGCCGTAGCGGGCGCGCCCTGCGCCAAGGGAGTCCAGCGTACGCGGTTATGGACCAGCGGCGCCGCGCAGCGATTGAACACCGCGACGTCGTGGCCGCGCGCCGCGAGAGCCTCGGCCAGCGCGACGAAGGACGCCTCGGCGCCGCCGAGCGGCCGCGTCTCGGGCGTACGCCCGTCGAAGACGATGCCGTCATCGGCCATAACGATCCGTGCCATGTCAGGCCGCCGCGCCGGCAATGCGCGCGAGCAAGCCGCGCGCGCCCGCCTCGGCCGCATCGACCGACAGCGTGCCCATCAGCGAGCCGGTCTTTTCGTGATGGAAGACAAAGGGCACGAAGAGATCGAGATAGGGCGTCGCGGTCGTCACCACCGCGCCGCGCGGGCCCCAGGGCGCGTAGTGATCGACGCGGCTCGGCCCGAACAAGCCCAGCGTCGGCGCGCCCGCCGCCGCCGCGACATGCATCAGCCCGGTGTCGTTGCCGATAAAGAGCGCGGCGCGTTGCAGCACGGCGGCGGCGGTCAGCAGATCGACGCGGCCGACGAGATCGATGCGGCGCTCCGGCGGCAGCGCCGCGATCACCGGCGCCGCCTGCGCTCGCTCATGCGAAGCCGCCATGATCACGACGCGCGCATGGGGCAGCGGCCCTTGCGGCGCGGTGAGCCGTTGCGCCAATTCGGCGAAGTTTTCGGCCGGCCATTCCTTGCCCTTCCAATTCGCGGCGGGACCGACGGCGAGGAACGGCGCGCCCGGCGGCACCAGCGAAGCAGCGGCGGCAATGTGCCTCTCCGCCAAAAACAGCTTCGGCGAGGGCGGCGGATCGAGATCGAAGAGATGTGCCAGCTGCCGGACGCGGTGCTCGTCGTCACTTCCCTTGCCCATGACGCGGCGTTCCTTCGTCCGCACCAGATAGGCGAGCGCCGAGCCGCGCAGATCGACCACCAGATCCCAGCTTGTGCCGATCACCGCGGCATAGAGCGACAGCCAGTGCAGCCGGCGCGATTTTTTGGCGACGACGATGAGACGTTCGAGGCCGGGCGCCGCCTCGAACAGCGGCGCCGCCAGCGGCCCGGCCGCGATGGTGAATTCGGCGCCGGGATGGCGCTCGACCAGATACGCCAGCAAGCCGCTGGATAGGACGGCGTCGCCGATTCGCGTCGCCGTGACAAACAGGATTTTCATGAATGAGTTGCGCCGCGTTGGAATCGGCGCGTTATAGGCCCGCCACCCTCGCTTGCCAAGCGTTGCCGCCTTGCTTACCTCTTAAGGGGGAAGCGGAGAACACGCCATGGAACGCGCCGCCTATGCATCGCTCGCCGAGCGCGGCATCCTCGAGGTCGCCGGCGACGACCGTGTCGCCTTCCTGCAAGGCCTGGTGTCGAACGACGTCGCCAAGGTCGCCGCGGATCGGGCGGTCTATGCCGCGCTGCTGACGGCGCAGGGCAAGTTCCTGCACGATTTCTTCATCGTGGCGCAGGGCGATGCCTTCTATCTCGATGCCGAGGCGGCGCGCCTCGCCGACCTGCAGAAGCGGCTGACCCTCTACAAGCTGCGCTCCAAGGTGAGCTTCGCCGATGCCGGCGCGCGATTCACCGTCGCCGCGGCCTGGGGCGGCGACGCGCTCGGGCTGCTCGGCCTCGCCGGGCCGGGCAGCGCCAAAGCCTTCGCCGGCGGCATCGCCTATGCCGACCCGCGCCTCGCCGCCCTGGGCGCGCGTTTCCTGTTGCCGCGCGGCGGTGAGAACGCGATCGAGCCGGCGGGCTTCGCGCGCGCGGATGCCGCCGCCTACGACCGCCATCGCCTGGCGCTCGGCGTGCCCGACGGCAGCCGCGATCTCGAGATCGAGCGCTCGATCCTGCTCGAGAACGGCTTCGAGGAGTTGAACGGCGTCGATTTCCAGAAGGGCTGCTACATGGGACAGGAGCTGACGGCGCGCACCAAATACCGCGCGCTGATCAAGAAGCGGCTGCTGCCGGTGAATGTGGACGGCCCGCTGCCCGCGCCGGGCACGAAAGTGATGGCGGGCGAGCAAGAAATGGGCGAGATGCGCTCCGGCCGCGACGGCGCGGCGCTGGCAGTGCTCAAGCTCGACGCGCTCGAAACCAAGCTCACCGCCGGCGGCGCGACGATTATCCCGCGCAAGCCGGAGTGGTTGAAGTTTTAGACGCTCACGCCGTCGTCTCGGCCGGCTCCTTGGCGAGCACCGCCTGGGCGGCAGCGAGCCGCGCAATGGGCACGCGATAGGGCGAGCACGAGACGTAATCGAGGCCGATGTCGTGGCAGAAGCGCACCGAGGCGGGATCGCCGCCATGCTCGCCGCAGATGCCGAGCTTGATGTCGGGCCGCGCGCGGCGGCCGCGCTCGATGCCGATCTTCATCAGCTCGCCGACGCCCTCCTGGTCGATCGATACGAACGGATCGTGCTCGAGCAGATTCTGCTTGAGATAGGCGTCGAGGAAGCTGCCGGCATCGTCGCGCGACAGGCCGAAGCAGGTCTGGGTCAGATCGTTGGTGCCGAAGCTGAAGAACTCGGCGCTTTCGGCGATCTCCTGCGCGCGCAGCACGGCGCGCGGCAGCTCGATCATCGTGCCGGTGAGGTATTTGAGCTTCACGCCGGTTTCCGCGATGACGGCATCGGCGATGCGGTCGGTCATCGCCTTCAAGAGGTCGATCTCGGCCTTGGTGGCGACCAGCGGATGCATCACCTCGGGCTCGGGCGCCTTGCCGGTGTCCCTCGCCACCTGCGCCGCCGCCTCGAAGATCGCGCGGAGCTGCATCTCGTATATCTCCGGCGCCGTGATCGCCAAGCGACAGCCGCGATGGCCGAGCATCGGGTTGGTTTCGTGCAGCATCTGGGCGCGGTGCCGGATGGTCGCCAGATCCTTGCCGGTGGCCTTCGCCACCTCGCGCAACTCGGCCTCGGTCTTGGGCAAAAACTCATGCAGCGGCGGGTCGAGCAGCCGGATGGTCACCGGCAGCCCGTCCATGATGCGGAAGAGCTCGATGAAATCGCCGCGCTGCATCGGCAGCAGCTTCGCCAGCGCCTGCTTCCGGCCCGCGGCGTCGTCGGCCATGATCATCTCGCGCACGGCGATAATGCGCTCCGCGTCGAAGAACATGTGTTCGGTGCGGCAAAGACCTATTCCTTCGGCGCCGAAGCGCCGCGCCACGCGCGCGTCGGCCGGCGTGTCGGCATTGGCGCGCACGCCCATGGTCCGCGCCTTGTCGGCCCATTCCATCAGGATCGAGAAATCGCCCGACAGCTCCGGCTGCACCGTCGGCACCGCGCCCAGCATCACCTCGCCGGTCGAGCCGTTGATGGTGATGGTCTCGCCCGCCTGCACCGTCATGCCCTTGGCGGTGATGGTTTTCGCCGCGTAATCGACGCGCAGCTCGCCGCAGCCGGCGACGCAGGCGCGCCCCATGCCACGCGCCACGACGGCGGCGTGGCTCGTCATGCCGCCGCGCGTCGTTAGAATCCCGCGGGCGGCGTGCATGCCGTGGATGTCCTCGGGGCTGGTCTCGATGCGCACCAGGATCACCGCCTCGCCCTTGGATGCCCGCGCCTCGGCCTCGTCGGCGGAGAATACCACCGCGCCCGAGGCGGCGCCCGGCGAGGCCGGCAGCCCCCGGCCGAGGATCACCTTCTTGGCGTCGGGGTCGAGCGTCGGGTGCAGCAGTTGGTCGAGCGATTGCGGCTCGATGCGGCGGATCGCCTCTTCCTTGGTGATCACGCCGGCATGGGCGAGATCGACCGCGATCTTGAGCGCCGCCGGCGCGGTGCGCTTGCCGGTGCGGGTCTGCAGCATGAAGAGCTTGCCCTGCTGCACGGTGAACTCGATGTCCTGCATGTCGCGGTAGTGCGATTCCAATTTGTCGCGCACCTTGGACAGCTCGGCGAAGACCTTGGGCATGGTCTCCTCCATCGCCGGCAGCTTGGATTTGTTCGCCGTCTTGCCGGCGAGCGTCAGATGCTGCGGCGTGCGGATGCCGGCGACGACGTCCTCGCCCTGCGCGTTGACGAGATATTCGCCGTAGAACTCGTTGGCGCCGGTCGAGGGATTGCGGGTGAAGGCGACGCCGGTGGCGCAATCGTCGCCCATGTTGCCGAACACCATGGCCTGCACGTTGACCGCCGTGCCCCACTCTCCCGGGATGCCGTGCAATCGCCGATAGGTGATGGCGCGCTGGTTCATCCACGAGCCGAAGACGGCGCCGATGGCGCCCCAGAGCTGCGCCGGCGGGTCCTGCGGGAACGGCTGCTTCAATTCGCGCTGGACCAGCGTCTTGTAGGCCTCGACGACCTCGCGCCAATCCTCGGCGGCGAGCTCGGTATCCAGGTTGTGGCCGCGGTCGAGCTTGACGTTGTCGATCGCGTCCTCGAACAGCTGGTGATCGACGCCGAGCACCACCTGGCCATACATCTGGATGAAGCGGCGGTAGCTGTCATAGGCGAAGCGCGCATCGCCGCTCTTCTTCGCCAGGCCCTCGACGGTGCGGTCGTTGAGCCCGAGATTGAGCACCGTGTCCATCATGCCCGGCATCGAGGCGCGCGCGCCCGAGCGCACCGAGACCAAGAGCGGATCGGTCGCGTCACCAAACTTGGCGCCGAGGCCGCCTTCGAGCGCTTTCAGCGCGGTCTCGACCTCGCGCTTCAATTCGGGCGGGTAGGTCTTGCCGTTCTTGTAGAAGAAGGTGCAGACCTCGGTGGTGATGGTGAAGCCCGGCGGCACCGGCAGGCCGAGATTGCTCATCTCGGCAAGATTGGCGCCCTTGCCGCCGAGCAAATTCTTCATCCCCGCGTTGCCTTCGGCGCGGCCATTGCCGAAGCCGTAGACCCATTTCGCCATCGCTCAGCCCTCGATCTTCGAAAAATCGGCGACGAGATTGAGCGTGTCGCGAATCTGCGACAGCAATCTCAGGCGGTTCTCGCGCAATTCCTTGTCCTCGATATTGACGGTGACTTTGTCGAAAAAACGGTCGACCGGGCCGCGCAAGATGGCCAGCGCCGCCATCGACGCCGCGAAGTCCTCGGCCTTGAGCGCGCCGGCGCTTTTCGCCGTCGCGTCGGTGAGCGCCCGGTCCAGGCTTTTCTCTTCCGGCGCCTGGAGCAGATCGGGCCGCGGCACGCCGGAATAGGTCTTGCTGTCCTTCTTCTCCTCGATCCGCAGAATATTGGCGGCGCGGCGATAGGCGACAAGCAGGTTGGCGCCATCGTCGCTCTTGAGAAAAGCCTGCAGCGCCTCGACCCTCGCCAGCAGCCGCACCAGATCGTCCTCGCCGCCGAGCGCGAAGACCGCCGCGACCAGATCGTGGCGCACGCCTTGCTCGCGCAGATGGACCTTCAGCCGGTCGGCGAAGAATTCCAAAAGCTGCCGGCTCGGATCGGCGGTGGAGGTGGCGGCCAGCCGGAAGATCGAGAGCAACGGCAGGCGCAACTGGTTCTCGAGGATCAGGCGGATCACGCCGAGCGCGGCGCGGCGCAGCGCATAGGGATCCTTCGAGCCGGTCGGCGGCTCGCCGATGGCGAAGAACGCGACCAGCGTGTCGATCTTGTCGGCGAGCGCCAGCGCTACGCTGAGCGGCGCGGTCGGGCATTTGTCGCTCGGGCCGAGCGGCGCGTAATGCTCGGCGATGGCGGCGGCGACATCCGGCGCCTCGCCGTCGTTGAACGCGTAGTAGCGGCCCATCACGCCCTGCAGCTCGGGAAATTCGCCGACCATGCCGCTCGACAGGTCCGCCTTGGCGAGGAGCGCGGCGCGCGCCAGCTTGGCGCGGTCGGCGCCCGGCACGAAATCGGCTAGAGCCGATGCCAACTGCGCGACGCGCTGCGCCTTGTCGGCGACCGAGCCGAGCTTGGCGTGGAAGACGCGCTCCTTCAGCTTCGGCGCGCGCGCCACCAGCTTGACCTTGCGATCCTGGTCCCAGAAGAAGCGCGCGTCGGACAGCCGCGCGCGCAGCACGCGCTCGTTACCGGCGACGATCGCCTTGCCGCCGTCCTTCGCCGCCATGTTCGAGACCAGAAGGAAGCGCGGCGCCAATTTTCCCGCGCCGTCAAGGCAGGCGAAATATTTCTGATGCGCGCGCATCGCGGTGGTCAGCACCTCTGGCGGCAAATCCATGAACGCGCCGTCGATGCCGCCCATTAGCACGACCGGCCATTCGACCAGGCCGGCGACTTCGTCGAGCAGCGCCTCGTCCGGCTTGACCCGCAGCTTCGCCTGCGCCGCCGCCTTCGCGGTCGCGTCGGCGATGGCTTTGCGGCGCTCGCCCGCGTCGAGGATCACCTTCGCGGCCTTGAGCTTGGCGCGGTAATCCTTGAAGTCGTGCACGGCGAATGCGCCCTTCGACAAGAAACGGTGGCCCTCGCTCTTATTGCCGACCGGCACCGATCCCAGATCGAGCTTCAGCACCTTGCCGTCGAACAACGACAGCACGCTGGTCAGCGGCCGCACCCAGCGAAAATCGGCCGCCGGAAAGCGCATCGATTTAGGCCAGGGGAGATTGCGGATCACCGGCTCCAGGATCGCGGGCAGCACGTCCTTGGTCGCGCGGCCGGGGCGCCTGATGATTGCGAAATAGAACTCGCCTTTGTCCGTGGCTCGCTTCTCGCATTGATCGAGCGCAGTCAGCCCGGCCGATTTCAGGAACCCCTGCACCGCCTGGTCCGGCGCGCCGACGCGCGGTCCGCGCCGCTCTTCCTCTGTCGCGGCCTGCGCCTTGGGCAACCCGATGACCGCGAGGGTCAGCCGCCGCGGCGTGACGTGGCTTTCGATCGACGCCGCTTTCAGCCCGGCCGCGTCGAAGGCGATGCCGGCGAGGCGCGCCAGCTCGCGCGCCGCCGCGCCCTGCATGCGCGCTGGGATTTCCTCGGTCAGCAGCTCCAGCAGCAGATCGGGCATCAGCCGGCCTCGCCCGCGAGCCAGCCCTCGCAGCAGGATTTGGCCAACGCCCGCACGCGGCCGATATAAGAGGCACGCTCGGTCACCGAGATCGCGCCGCGCGAATCGAGCAGATTGAAGCAGTGGCTCGCCTTGATGCATTGGTCGTAGGCCGGCAAGGGCAGCGCCTTTTCGTTGAGCGCGCGGCATTCCTTTTCGGCGTCGGCGAAATGCCGGAACAGAATTTCCGTGTCGGCATGCTCGAAATTATAGGCGGAGTATTCGCGCTCGGCGCGCTTGAAGACGTCGCCATAGGTGACGCCCTTGCCGTTGAAGTCGAGGTCGTAGACGTTCTCGACGCCCTGCACGTACATGGCGAGGCGCTCGAGGCCGTAGGTGAGCTCGGTCGAGACCGGATCGCATTCGATGCCGCCGACCTGCTGGAAATAGGTGAATTGCGTCACCTCCATGCCGTCGAGCCAGACCTCCCAGCCGAGTCCCCAGGCGCCGAGCGTCGGGCTTTCCCAATCGTCCTCGACGAAGCGGATGTCGTGCTGCCTCGCGTCGATGCCGAGCGCGGCAAGGCTCTTGAGATAGAGCGCCTGGCTCTCCGCCGGGGCGGGCTTCAGGATCACCTGATATTGGTAATAATGCTGCAGCCGGTTCGGGTTCTCGCCGTAGCGGCCGTCGCTCGGCCGCCGCGACGGCTGGACATAGGCGGCGCGCCACGGCTTCGGGCCCAGCGCCCGCAAGGTGGTCGCCGGATGAAAGGTGCCGGCGCCCATCTCGATGTCGTAGGGCTGCAGGATAAGGCAGCCCTGCGCCACCCAGAAATTCTGGAGTTTAAGGATGAGGGCCTGGAAGCTGTTGGCGGTCGCCTTGCGCGCAGCCATCAGAATCCCCGGGGGTTCATATTGCGGCGCAACATAGGTGCCGCGTTTTGGCGGGTCAAGCCGGCCACGGACAATCGGCCCGGCCGCAGGATGTCGCGCGCACGCCCGGAACATAGGCGCCGCACACCGTGCATTTGACCAGATCCTCGGCCGGCAATTCCGGCGCCGCCTTGCCGCCGCCGCGCCGGCGCAGCATCTCCTCGTTGATCGCGCGCCGCACCCGGTTGACGCGGTCGACGTATTTCCAGCCGTACCAGACGATCGCGATGATGATCGCCAGCAGGATGAGCTTGTTGAGGCCGAGGCCGAACATGGTTTGGTTTAGGGGAGCCTCCGCGGAGGGTCAAGGCGCGCCCGATTGCCCGATTCGCCCCGGCGCGCGATATTGCCGCAATGCGTGACCGCCTGGAAACCGCGCCCTTCGAAATCGACGTCGAGGATGTTGAATACCACCGCCCGAACGGCAAGCCGCTGCTGGCGCGGCTTTACCGGCCGCGCGCCCGCACCACCCGCCCCGCCCTGATCGAGGTGCATGGCGGCGCCTGGGTGAATGGCGACCGACTCAACAACGCCGCCATCGACGCCCATCTGGCGCGCGCCGGCAGCATCGTCATGGCGGTGGATTTCCGCATGCCGCCCGATGCGCCCTACCCCGCCGCTGTCGCCGACGTGAATTTGGCGACGCGCTGGCTCAAGACGAACGCGATGCGGCTCGGCAGCCGGCCCGAGCTCATCGGCGGAATCGGCACGTCGAGCGGCGGCCATCTCCTCATGCTGAGCGCGCTGCGGCCGCGCGATCCGCGCTATGCGATCGCGGCACCCTTCAACGATGCGGGCGTGGATGCGCGGCTGCGCTATATCGTCTGCTGCTGGGCGGTGCTCGATCCGCTGGCGCGCCATCGCATGGCGCAGGAGAAGAAGATCGAGCGCTTCCTCGCGGCGCATCGCGACTTTTTCGGCGACGAGCAGGCGATGGCCGAGGGCAATCCGCAATTGGCGCTGGAGCGCGGCGAGACCGCCGAGCTGCCGCCGGCGCTGCTGATCCAGGGCACGGCGGACGACAATCTCGACCACGCGATCGCCGACCGCTTCGCCGCCGCCTATCGCCGGGCCGGCGGCCAGGCCGAGCTGCACAAATTCCCGGGCGAGCCGCATATGTTCGTCGCCAAGGATCCGGGATCGGCCAATGCGCGGAAGGCGCTGGCGCTGATCGAGGATTTCGTCCGGCGCCAAAGCGGGCTATGATCGGTCCCTCGCCGCGCCGGAGGACCCATGCCGCAGATCCGCCATATCGCGCTCGCTACCAACGATCCCGACAAAACCGCCGCCTTCTATAAGGAGGCCTTCGGCTTCAAGGAGATCGCGCGCACCAAGAACACCGACGATCCCAAACAGGTCGCTCACGGGGTCTATCTGAGCGACGGCACGCTCAACCTCGCCATCCTCAAATTCAAGAATGTCGACCAGCTCGGCCGCGGCCTCGATTATGTCGGCCTCCATCATTTCGGCATCGAGGTGGCGGATCATCTCGAGGAATGGATCAAGAAGCTGGAAACGCTCGGCGCCGATTGCTTCATGCGCCGGCCCGAAAGCCTTAAGGACGTGTTTTTCGAGAGCAAGATCCGCGGGCCGGACGGCGTCGTCTTCGACGTCTCGGAGCATCCCTGGGCCGGCACCGAGCCGATCAAGGATCGGGCGGCAGCATCGCCGCCGCGCGGCAAGATCGCGATCGACGCGGACTAATCCAGCGCGGCAAAAAACTCAACAGCGTGGGAGCAGAAAATGCGCGCGTCCGATGAAGAGCTACGGCGCGATCACGAAGAGATGGAATCGCAGGAACGCGGCATGACGGTAATCCTGGTGGTCATGTTCATCGGGCTTGTAGCGCTGATCGCATATGGCGCGGGTGCCGGCTGGAATGGCTAAGACCGTCATCATGGCGAGCCGGTATCGACGTGCCGCATCTCGACGAAGCGAGATGGCGATCGACGCCGACTGAAAATCCTTTTCGTCATCCCCGCGAAAGCGGGGACCCAGGGCTAACAAATGCACGATGGTGCAAAAGCTAAAAGACGAGCACGAGTCTCACAAATGAGACGCGTGGGCTGGCTGCTTTGTGTCGCGTTGACAGCCTGCGCACCGTCAGCCCCTAGCAGACTACCACCGCCCTCTATTAGCCTCGATGATTTTACGGCGCGAGAAGATTGCTTATACAAAACGGTTTGCCAAATGATCCGCGAACGCGGGGCAAGTGCTGTCGTTTTGGATGGAATAGCGTCAGACGCAGCCTTGATCTGTAGTCAGCCGCTATATCGAAAGATGCAACTACGCGCGGCTGCTTTTGGTGGCCTTCAAACCATGAATGACGAAATTACCAACGAGCAGATAGACCAAGCGAACTACGGACGTCACGCATTTTCAGTGGCGATTGAGCAAAGCAAAAACTGCGTTCCGCCCCACAAATAGACCGTGGTTTGTGAAATATAATACCACCAACAAATGGCGATCTTGCGGCGTAGCGCTTGCCCTGGATTCCCGCTTGCGCGGGAATGACGAGAATAAAATTATCTAATCCAGCGACAGCGGCGCGCCGTGCCGCAGCACGGCATCGGCCTCGTCGGTATAGCGCCCATCCGCGCCGTGCAGCATCAGCCCGGCGAGCAGCCGCGCCGGCGTCGCCACGTCCTTGCGCGCCTGTACGATGATCCGCTTCGCTGGCTTTCCCGTGCCCGGCCAGAACGGAAAGATCGTGACGGCGCCGGCGCGGCCGGCGAGCTGCGCCAACAATCGGTCGAGCCGGTCGGCGCGGTGGATGAAGGTGATGCCGCCGCGCGGCCGCGTCATCGCCAGCGCGAAGCGGACCCAGCGCGCGAGATCAGCTTCGCCCTCGATATTGGCGGCGCTCTTGCCGGCATGCGGCGAGACCGTGCCGTCCGACGGTTCGAGATAGGGCGGATTGGCCATGACATGGTCGAAGCTGCCGGGCTCGAGACGCGGTGGCGGGTTGAGGATGTCGCCGGCCATGAATCGGACGCGCCCGCCCAAATGGTTGAGGTCGACATTGGCCGAGGCGAGGCGGACCAGGTCGCGCTGCGCCTCGATGCCGGTGACGCGGCAGCTCGGCACGCGCAGCGCCAGGCACAAAGCGGCGGCGCCGACGCCGCAGCCGATATCGAGCACGGATTCGATCGCCGTCGCTGGCACCGCCGCCGCCAGCAGCACCGGATCGATGGCGACGCGATAGCCCTCGGCCGGCTGGCGCAGCCGGACGCGGCCGTCGAGCAGCGCATCCTCGGTCCAGGCGAGTTCGGGCATGGCGGCCGGGGTGCGGCCGATCACCGCGCCGCCTCCGCCGCGTCGAGCAGTGCCTGGGCGCGGCGCAGATCCTCTTCCGCCACCAGCACGCGTCGCGGGATGGCGCCGATCGAGCCCTCGATGATGCTGGTATGATTGTCGGCGATCACGAAATCGATAGCGGCCGATTTCAGCAGCGCCTGAAGCCAGGAAAGCCGCACGAGATCGTTGCTGCGCATCAATTCCTTCATCGGCCCCGCCCCGGTTGCGCCGCGTTGGCCTTGACCCTCCACGGAACCCCTCTATGCTCGCCCCGGTTCTAGTCTGCGTCAAGCAAGCGGCGCCGCAACGCCGCGATGGGAGCCCGGGTGGCGGTTCGAGCAAGCGCGGAAAAGAGAGACCGGCAGCCGTCGCTCGACGCGCTGAGCGGGCTCGTCGCCGCCGATCTGGCGCGCGTCAACGAGCTGGTCCTCGCGCGCATGCAGAGCCCGGTGGCGCTCATCCCGCAGCTCGCCGGCCACATCATCGCCGCCGGCGGCAAGCGGCTGCGGCCGATGCTGACGCTGGCCACCGCCCGGCTCTGCGGCTACCGCGGCGAGCGCCATCTCGCGCTGGCCGCCGCCGTCGAATTCATCCATACCGCGACGCTGCTGCATGACGACGTCGTCGACACCAGCAATCTGCGCCGCGGCCTCGCCACCGCGAACGCCGTCTGGGGCAACAAGCCGTCGGTGCTGGTCGGCGATTTCCTCTTCAGCCGCGCCTTCCAGCTCATGGTCGAGGATGGCTCGATCAAGGTGCTCGACATCCTGTCGCGCGCCGCGGCGACCATCGCCGAGGGCGAGGTGATGCAGCTCGTCACCTCGAACGACATCGCCACGACCGAGGCGCAATACCTCGAGGTCATCAATGCCAAGACGGCGGCGCTCTTCGCGGCGGCATCGCGCATCGGCGCGGTGCTCGGCGAGCGCAAGGAAAGCGAGGAGAAGGCGCTCGATTTCTACGGCCGCAACCTCGGTATCGCCTTCCAGCTCGTCGACGACATGCTCGATTATTCGGCGCGCCAGGCCGAGCTCGGCAAGGCGGTGGGCGACGATTTCCGCGACGGCAAGATCACGCTGCCGGTCGTGCTGGCGCTGCGGGCGGCCGATTCGGACGAGCGGCAATTCTGGCGCCGCACCCTCGAGGACGAGGATCAGCGCGACGGCGACCTCGAGCAGGCGATCGCGCTGATGCAGCGTCACGGCACGCTGACCGCCACCTTGGAGCGGGCGCGCTTCTACGCCGAGACCGCCAAGGGCGCGCTCGGAATCTTCCACGACGGCCCGGAGCGCCGCGCGCTCGACGAGGTCATCGATTTCTGCCTGGAACGGGGGTATTGAGGCTGCTATACCCCGCCGCGCCGGAGTGTAGCTCAGCCTGGTAGAGCACTAGCTTCGGGAGCTAGGGGCCGGAGGTTCGAATCCTCTCACTCCGACCAATCGACAGCGAGCCAGGTTAACGCCTGGCAAGGCTATGAAACGGCCGCTTTCACCGAGCGGCCGTTTCTGCTATCGAGAGCGCGCGGCATCCGGGGGGATCGCCGCCTGAAGGGACCGAATGGCGATGATGCGAGGCCGGGACAGCGAGCCGGTCGAACTGCATCCCGGCAGCGGCGTGCGCGAAGCGGCGCAGATCGCCGAGGCCGAGCAATGGGCCTGGCGGCGCGTCCGCGCGCTGCGCCTCTTTTATACGCATCTGACGATCTATGTGATCATCAACTTCGTCCTCTTCATGATCGACGCCACCACCCCCGGCCCGGCCTGGTTCTACGCGCCGCTGGTCGGCTGGGGATTGCTGCTCTGCCTCCATGCGCTCCACGCCTATGAAATGCTCCCCTGGACGACCCACGATTGGGAGCAGCGCAAGGTGCGGGAGCTCGTGGAGAAACGCCGCCGCCACTGATGTTGAGATCATGATCGCATTTGCATTCCGACACCGCATCTTCGCCCCCCTGCTTGCCGCCATCGTCCTCCTGACCCTCACCGGCTGCGGCGCCGCGCCGACCGCCCATCAGGGTTCAGCCCCTGTCGTCAACACGGCGAGCGACGCCGACATGGCGCTCTATAATCGCGTGCTCGGCCGGGTTCGCGCCAGCTATGTCGAGCCGGTCGATGACAGCAAGCTCATCGCCTATTCGCTCAAGGGCATGCTGACCAGCCTCGACCCCCATTCCGACTTTCTGACCGAGAGCGAATACCAGGAGCTGCTCGACGAGGCCGAAGGCGAATTCGCCGGCATCGGCGCCGAGATCTCGCGCGAGGACAGCCTTCCCAAGGTGATCTCCCCGATCGACAACACGCCGGCGGCGCGCGCCGGACTCAAGCCGGGCGACATCATCCTGAAGATCGACGGCAAGCTGACCGACGGGATGAGCCTCAAGGAAGTGGTCGATCGCCTGCGCGGGCCGGTCGGCAGCGCCGTCAACATCACCATCGGACGCGTCGGCGAACGGGCGTTCAACGTCACCCTCACCCGCGCCGTGATCCACGTCGCCTCGGTAACCTCGCATCTCGAACCCGACAAGATCGGCTATATCCGGCTGTCGCTCTTCGCCGAACGGACCAATCAGGATCTGGTCCGCGCGCTGGGCGATCTGACCAAGAAGGCCGGCGGGCGCTTGAACGGCGTGGTGCTCGATCTGCGGAACGATCCGGGCGGCCTACTCGACCAGGCGGTGCTGGTCGCGGGCGATTTTCTCGACGGCGGCGTCGTCGTCTCGACGCGCGGCCGCGATCCCGACGACAATCATGTCTTCAACGCGAGCGCCGAGGGCGACCGCGCGCGCGGCGTCCCGGTGGTGGTGCTGATCAACGGCGCCTCGGCGTCGGCCTCTGAGATCGTCGCCGGCGCGCTCAAGGAGCGGCACCGCGCCGAGATTCTCGGCACGCGCAGCTTCGGCAAGGGATCGGTCCAGACGATCATTCCGATGGACGGCAAGGGCGCCGTCCGGCTCACCACCGCGCTCTACTACACGCCGTCCGGCCATTCCATCCAGGGCGAAGGCATCGTTCCCGACGTGCTGGTCCTGCCACCCAAGGAACAACGCGGCACGCAGCTCGACGTCGTCCACGAGGCCGATCTGAGCGGCGCCATCCGGAATCCGGGCAAGCTCGGCGCGACCGACACGGGGCCGGAGGCCAACATCGACCCGATGCTGATCGGCACGCCGAAGGATTATCAGCTCAAGGTGGCGCTCGACCGCCTGATGGCGGAAGCCGGCCATAACCGCACCGCCGCGGCCGGCGGCCGCTGATTGCCGCGCCGCCTTCTCCTCATCGCCGGCTTGCTGCTGGCCAGTTGCGTGCCGATGGCCGATCCGGCGCGTTTCGGCGCGGTCGAGGCCAATTTGCCCCCGCCCGCGCCGGACACGGCACGGCTTTATTTCTATCGCCTGCTCGAGCCCTATGAAATCACGACGGGCACCGACGTCTATTTGAACAACCGCGATATCGGCTATTCGCGCAACGGCGCCGTCATCTATCGCGACGTGCCGCCCGGCCCTTATTTCGTCTCGGTCCGGACCGTCGGCGGCTATCCGAACCAGTTCAAGGACATCGTCGCCCAGGCCGGCCAAAGCTGGTATTTCCGTATCGAATCCCTCGCCAGCCTCTCCTCCTGCACCGGCATGGGCGCCTGCAGGCGGGATACCTATGTCGTCGCGATCGTCCCCGAGCCGGCGGCGCGCGCCGAAATGGCGTCGCTGGCCTTGGCGCCATAATCCGCCCTGCCGCGCTTGCCGCGACGGCGCGCCGGGGCTAAGTCAGTGTGATGGACGCAGCCGATAGCCCGCGCGACCCCACCCGCCTTCATGTCAGCACGCTTCTGGTCGCGGCCGAGCGCGCGCTCAACAACGCGCTCGACCAATTGGGCTTTGCCGAGAACGACGACCGCGTCATCGAGCATGAAGGCAAGCTCGCCTTCATCACCTGCAGCCACGACCCCGATTGCGACGATCTCTTCGCGCTTATTTCCGAGATGGCGTCGCGCGGCGAGAGCTGGGAGCTGCAATTCCGCATCGATACCGGCGAGAACCGCGCGATCTTCCAGCGCCTGGCGCGCCACGACCGCGTCGAGGCGGTCGATTCCGTGCTGCCGCCGGAGACCGACGAGACGAAGGAGAATTTGCCGACCCACAATCTCGATACCGATTCCGGCCGCAAGGAAATCGCCCGCGCCTTAAAGCGCGTCGACCCGGCCGAGGTCTTCGTCACCATCGGCAGCAATCCGGCGGGGGGCGCCACCGCCGTCGTCCTGCGACGCAACCCGCGCCGCGCCATGCTCGTGGCGGAAGGCACCGACGAAGCCAGCCTGCGTGGCGCGCTGCGCGAGATGCTGCCGACGGTGATGTTCGCAGTAACGATGAAGCCCCAGGACGGATGAGCGCGGCGCAGACCGCATCGCGCGACAATAATTTCGACGCGCTGCGCCTGATCGCGGCCATCGCCGTCATCTTCTCCCACTCCTTCCTGATCGCCGAGGGCAGCGATGCGCGCGAGCCGCTGATCATCCTTACCGGGCGGCAATGCATCCTGGGCTTGACCGGCGTCTTCGTCTTCTTCGCCATCAGCGGCTTTCTCGTGACGCAAAGCTGGGAGCAGACGCGCGCGCCGGCCGCCTTCCTGGCCAAGCGCGCGCTGCGCATCTTTCCCGGATTGCTCGCGGCATTGCTGCTGTCGGCGTTCGTGCTGGCGCCTTATGTCACGACGCTGCCGCTCGGTGAATATTTCCGGCGTCCCGAGCCCTATCGTTACGTCGCCGACAACATGGTGTTCTCGCTCAAGGTCCATGAGCTGCCCGGCGTGCTGTTCGTCGACAATCCGGTCGGGCTCGAGATCAATGGCTCGCTGTGGACGCTGGGCCCCGAGTTCATGATGTATCTGATGGTGCTGGCGCTGGGCTGGCTGCGGCTGCTCAACCTCTGGGTTTGCCTGGCGCTGCTGTTGCTCGGCATGGCTTGCGTCCATTTCCCGGCGCTCGACTTCCTCGGCGGCTGGGGCTGGATGCTGTCCTTCTTCGCCATCGGCATGGCGCTTTACAAGCTGCGCGACACCCGAATCTTCGACGGCCGCGTTGCGCTCGCCGCACTGGCGCTGCTGGCGGTCAGCATCCCGCTCCGCCAGTTCATCCTGCTGTTCCCACTCACCGGCTGCTATCTGGCGCTGTATTTGGCGCTGCATCCGCGCCTGCCGCGCCTCCGCGCGGCGCGGTTCGGCGATCTTTCCTACGGGCTCTATATCTACGGCTGGCCGTCGGAACAGCTCGTCGTCTACCTACAAGGCGGCCACGCCGCGTGGTGGTGGGTGTTTTTCCCGGGCCTCATTCTGGCGGCGCTGCTCGCCTTCCTCTCCTGGCACCTGATCGAAAAGCAGGCGCTGCGACTGAAGCCGCGCACGCGGCGCGCGGCGCCGCGCGCCGCCATGCCGGCGCTCGATCGGCCCTGACATGACGACCGAAATCCCCTATCGCCGCGATTTCGACTTCCGTTACGGCGCGGCGGAGACCCTCTCGCCGCTCATCCGTCGCGTCGTCGCCCATAATCCCAGCCCCTTTACCTTCAAGGGCACCGGCACCTATATCGTCGGGCGCGGCACCGTCGCAATCATCGATCCCGGCCCGGCGCTGCAATCGCATGTCGAGGCGCTGCTCGACGCGGTCAAGGGCGAGACCGTCAGCCACCTCGTCATCACCCACACTCATCTCGACCATTCTCCGGCGGCCGAAGCGATAAAGCAGGCGACCGGCGCCAAGACCTACGGCTTCGGTCCGCACGGCTCGGGCCGCGCCGAGGATCGCGCCGTCGAATTGGGCGCGATCGAGGAAGGCGGCGACCACGATTTCTCGCCCGACGTGAAAATGCGCGAGGGCGACACGGTGAGCGGGCCGGGCTGGAGCCTGGCCGCAATCGAGACGCCCGGCCATACCTCGAACCATCTGTGCTTCGCGCTGGCCAAGGAGAAAACGCTGTTCACCGGCGACCACGTCATGGGCTGGTCGACCAGCGTGATCGCACCGCCCGACGGCGACATGGCCGCCTATAGGCGCTCGCTCGAGAAGCTCATGCGCCGCGACGACGCGCTTTATTGGCCGACGCACGGCCCCTCGATCGTCGAGCCGAAGGCGCATGTGGCGTCCTTCATCGCGCATCGCAGCGAGCGCCATGCCGCGATCCGCGCACAACTGGCCGCCGGCGACGACACGATCCCGGCCATCGTCGCCGCGGTTTATGCCGGCCTCGATCCGCGCCTGGCCAAGGCGGCCGGCCGTTCGGTCCTGGCGCATCTCATCGAGATGGTCGAAAACGGCGACGCGGTCGCGGACCGGCCGCCCGATCTGGCGGCGCGCTACCGCCTGAATTGACCCGCCCGAGGCGGGCACGGCCCCGGATGACATTTGCCCGCTCCCCGGCTTAAGATCGAGGATCGCTCAATCAGGCCGGTAAACAGGCCATTAGGGGAGGTAAAACATGGTTTCACGTTGGATGAAGGGCGCCCTGGCGCTGCTGCTCGGGGCGGGTCTGGCGCTGGGAGCGCCCGACGCCCAGGCGCAGAACAAGCCGCCGATCAAGATCGGCTTCAGCATGGCCTTGACCGGCGGCCTCGCCGCCAACGGCAAGTCGGCCCTGCTCGCCATGCAGATCTGGGAAAAGGATCAGAACGCCAAGGGCGGCCTGCTCGGCCGGCCGGTGCAGCTGGTCTATTACGACGACCAGACCAGCCCCTCGACGGTCCCGGGCATCTACACCAAGCTCCTCGACGTCGACAAGGTCGACCTCGTCGTCGGGCCCTACGGCACCAACCTGATCGCGCCGGCAATGCCCGTGATCATCCAGCACAAGATGGCGTTCATGGGGCTGATGGGCCTCGCGGTGAATTCGGAGTTCCACTACCCGAACTACTTCGCGATGATCCCGTCGGGCCCGAATCCGAAGCAGGCCTTCACCAAGGGCTTCTTCGACGCCGCGATGGCGCAGAACCCGAAGCCCAAGACCGTCGCCATCGTCGGTGCCGACGCCGAGTTCTCCAAGAACCTGACCGACGGCGCGCGCGAAAACGCCAAGGCGGCCGGACTCACCATCGTCTACGACAAGAGCTATCCGCCGACCACGACGGATTACGCGCCGATCATGCGGGCGATCAACGCGACCAATCCCGACCTCATCGTCGTTGGCTCCTATCCGCCGGATTCCGTCGGCATGATCCGCGCGATGAACGAGATCGGCACCAACGCCAAGATGTTCGGCGGCGGCATGGTCGGCTTGCAGGCGACGGCGATCAAGATGCAGCTCGGCCCGGCGCTCAACGGCGTCCTGACCTACGACTTCTGGCTGCCGGCCAAGACGCTGACCTTCCCCGGCACCGAGGCGTTCCTGAAGCAGTACCAGGCGCAGGCGGCGGGCGCCGGCGTCGACGCGCTGGGCTATTACATGGGTCCGTTCTCGTATGCCTACCTCCAGATTCTCGCCGAGGCGGTCACCGAGACCAAGGGCACCGACCAGCAGAAGCTGGCCGATTATCTGCGGAGCCACACCTTCAAGACGATCGTCGGCGACATCAAGTTCGGCGCCGACGGCGAATGGGCGCAATCGCGGGCGTTGATGGTGCAGTTCCAGCACATCACCGGCAACGACATGGGCCAGTTCAGCGACATGACCAAGACGGTGATCCTGTCTCCGGCGGCGTTCAAATCCGGCACCATAATCTATCCGCTCGCCGCGGCGCGCAAATAGCTATCGCGCTGCGCACTCGATAGGGCGCCGGGCCTTCGGGCCGGCGCCCTTCTTTTTCGCCTAGCGCAGGCCGCGCAGCGCCGTCGCGCGCTCGGCGGCGGCTTGGGCGAGCAGATTGACGTCGTTGCCGGCCAGGATGAACCGCATGCCCATGCCGACATAACGGCGGACGAGATCGAGATCGCCGACGCCGCCCATGCCGGGCCATTTCTTGTGCTGCTTGCAGGCGGCGAGCACCTTTTCGTAAGCGGTGACGATCTTCACATGGCCCAGCTCGCCGGGAATGCCCATCTCGAGCGAGAGATCGTTGGTGCCGATCATCACCACATCGATGCCGGGCACCGCGGCGATGGCATCGGATGCCTCGATCGCCTTCGGCGTTTCCACCATCGCCACCAAAAGCATCTCGGCGTTGATATTCTTCGCCGCCTCGCCCGATTTCACCATGCGATAGCCGTAATGCGGCAGGCCGCCGACGATCGAGCGATGGCCGAGCGGCGGATATTTCAGGCGCTCGACGATGGCGCGCGCCTCGTCGGCGCCGTCGACATGCGGCATGACGATGCCCCAGGCGCCGGCATCGAGCGCGCGCGTCGCCATGGCGTATTGCCCCTGCGGCACGCGCACCAGCGGCGCGATGCCGGCATCGAGCGCCGCTGCGGCGATTTGCGCCGTCGATTCGAGCGAGCCCGGCCCATGCTCCAGGTCGATGAACAGCCAGTCATAGCCCGCCGCCCGCGCCAGCCGCGCGATCTCCGCCGTGCGCGCGAAGCGGACGCCCAGGCCGAGCGACAATTCGCCCTTGGCAAGGCGCTCGCGCGCGGGATTGCGGGGCTGCTCCATGTTTAATTCAATCCTCGGCGGCCACGAAGACGTTGCAGACTATGGGCGTTAGCGTCAAGCTGCGCCGCCGTTCGGCCGGAAACCGCCGCGGCAAAACCGGAATAGCTGGAATACCGAAGAGGAGCACGGGGTCATGAAATTCGTCACATTCGGCGCCAAGAACGCGCCGCGCCTGGGCGCGATCGACGCCGAACGCGGCGTTCTCGACCTCAGGAAGGCGAATAGCCGCCTGCCCGGCGACATGCTGGCGCTGATCGAAGGCGGTCCGGCCGCGCTCAGGGCCGTCCGCAAGGCCTTTGAGGCTGCGCGCAAATCGAAGAAGGCCGGGCCGTGGACGCCGCTCAAGCGCGCCAAGCTCCTGGCGCCGATCCCGGTGCCGCGCAAGAACGTGTTCTGCGTCGGGCGCAACTACAAGCTGCACATCGAGGAAGGCGCCCGCGCGCGCGGCGTCGAGCCGACCTTCCCCAAGGTGCCCGAATTCTTCTCCAAGCCACGCACCACGGTGATCGGCCACGACGCGCCGGTCAGCCGCCACGCCAAGAACACCCAGAAGCTCGATTACGAGGTCGAATTCGCCATCGTCATCGGCAAGACCGTGCGCGACCTGACGCCCGAGAACGCGATGAAGGCGATCTTCGGCTACACCATCGTCAACGACGTGACCGCGCGCGACGCGCAGGCGGCGCACGGCCAGTGGTTCAAGGGCAAGAGCTTCGACACCTTTTGCCCCATCGGCCCGTGCATCGTGACGGCCGACGAGTTCGGCAATCCGAGCGGCCACCGCATCGCGCTCAAGGTCAACGGCGAGACGCGCCAGGATTCCAATACCTCGGATTTGCTGTTCGACGTGCCGGCGATCCTGATGCATCTCAGCGCCAGCCTGACGCTCGAACCGGGCGACATCATCGCCACCGGCACGCCATCAGGCGTCGCGCTCGGCATGACGCCGCAGAAATGGCTGCAAGTCGGCGACGTCGTCGAGGCCGAGGTCGCCGGCATCGGCACGCTGCGGAATCGAATCGTCGACGCCTGAGAATGACCGAGAGCGGCTCGCCCGGCCCCGGACTGGCCGCGCTTGCCCTGCCGTCGCGCGCGCTACACCTGTTCCTGGTGCAACGATTCTCCAGCGGGATCGCCAGCCAGATCCAGGTGGTGGCGGTCGGCTGGTACGTCTATGCGCTGACCAACAGCGCGCTCGATCTCGGCCTGATCGGTCTCGCGCAGTTCCTGCCGATAGCCGGGCTGGCGCTGGTCGCCGGCCATATCGTCGACCGCTATCCGCGCCGGGCGATCATGCTCGGCGCGGTGACGCTCGAATTCTTCTGCTATGCCGCGCTCGCCGCCACCGCGCTGAGCGGCGCCCATTCGGTCGCGCCGATATTCGTCGTCGCGGCCGGGCTCGGCACCGTCCGCGTGTTCAGCTCGCCGGCGCAATCGTCGCTGCTGCCGGCGCTGGTCTCGGCCGATGCCTTCCCGCGCGCCGCGGCGGCGAGCGCGGTCTCGCTGCAGGCTGCCGTCATCATCGGCCCGGCGCTGGGCGGCGCGCTCTTTCTCCTCGGCCCACCGGTGCCGTTCCTGGTTTCCGCATGTCTATCCGCATTGAGCTTCACCTGTATCGCCCTTATTCCGGTGCGCCGCGCGGCGCGGGTGGCGACGCCGCTGACCTGGAAGAGCCTGGCAAGCGGCATCCATTTCATCCGCGGTCACCAGGCAGTGCTGGGCGCGGTGTCGCTCGATCTGTTCGGCGTGCTGTTCGGCGGCGCCACCGCCCTGCTGCCGATCTTCGCGCGCGATATCCTGATGATCGGGCCGGTGGGCTTGGGTCTGCTGCGCAGCGGGCCGGCGCTCGGCGCGATCGTCACCGGCGCGATCCTGACGCGCTGGCCGCTGAGGCAATATATCGGCCGGCGTATACTCATCGCGGTCGCCTTGTTCGGCGCGGCAACAATCGTGTTCGGCCTGTCGTCCTCCGTGCCGCTGTCCTTCGCCGCGCTGATCGGCGTCGGCGCCTGCGACATGATCAGCGTGGTCACGCGCAACACGCTGGTGCAGACGGCGACGCCCGATGCGATCCGCGGCCGCGTCAGCGCGGTTAACACCCTGTTCATCGGCACCTCGAACCAGCTCGGCGAATTCGAATCCGGCGTGACCGCCGCCTGGCTCGGGCCGGTCGGCTCGGTCGTCCTCGGCGGCGCCGCCACCATACTGATCGCCGGGCTCTGGGCCTGGAAACTGCCAGGACTGCGCCGCATCAACCGCTTCGCCGACGCCAAGCGCTAGGTGGTTGAACGGCTATTTCTTGCCGCTGACGCGCCGCTCCCACAGCTCGTAGGCGCGGCCGAGCTGCTTCTCGATCGTCTCGGCGCAGATCCGCGCCTCGCCCGGCGTGAGATAGGTGACCGGGCCGAGCTTGAGCGCCTCGGCCTGGAGCCTCGCGTTCACCTCGGCATAGACCGCGCGGTAGACCGCGTGGCGCAGGCTCGGCCCGACCGCGACCGAGCCGTGGCCGCGCATCAGCGCGACGGCGCCGCCGCCCAGCGTATCGGCCAGCGCCTTGCCCAATTTGTTGCTGGTGATGAGCAGGCTGGTGTCGCCGGCGATGCGATGGATGTCGAAGACCGGCACCTCGTCGCCGAGGAAGCCGCTCATGTGGAAGACCGGGCGCAGCTTCTGCGGCGTGATGCCGAAGGGAATGAGGCTCGGGCTGTGGCTGTGCACCACGGATATCACGTCCGGCCGCGCGCGATAGATCGAGCCGTGGATGAAGCGCTCGAGATAGCTGCCGCGGCCGCGCGGATCGAGCGGCTCGCCGTCGAGATCGTAGAGCATGACGTCCTTGGGCGTGACCAGAGCCGGCGCCATGCTGCGCGACATCAGAAATCGGTCGGGATGCTTCTCGTCGCGCAGGCTGACATGGCCGAAGCCGTCGACCACGCCCCGGTCGAACAGGATGCGGTTGGCGATCGCGACCTCCGCCGCCCGCTTCGCGTCGATCGCCGCTTTCGCCATTCCCGGCCCTCTTTATTACTCGCCGCGGAATTGCGGCGTGCGCTTGCCGAGGAAGGCTTCGAGCCCTTCGCGGAAATCCTTGCTCATGTAGCACATGAGAATGAGGTCCTGGCCCTCGCCCGGCGGAATCCGCGCCATCAGCCGCCGCAGCGCCTCCTTGGTCGCGCGCAGGGTCAGCGGCGCGTGGCTCGCGACCAGCCGCGCCACTGCCTCGGCGCGGGCCATGAGCTGCGCCGGATCGGCGACCACCTCGGTGATGAGGCCGATGGCGAGCGCCTCGGGCGCCTCGATCAGCCGCGCGGTGAGCAGCAGATCCTTGACGCGCCCGGCACCGACCAGCGCCAGCAGCCGCGCGTAATTGCCCATGGAGAGGCAGTTGCCGAGCGTGCGCGCCACCGGAAAGCCGAAGCGCGCATTCGCCGCGGCGATGCGCAGATCGCAGGCCGCGGCGATGCCGGCGCCGCCGCCGGTGCAGGCGCCCTGGATCGCGGCGATGGTCGGCTTGATGCAGCCCTCGAGCGCGCCGAGCACGCGGTCGATGCGGCCTTCGTATTCGATCGCGTCTTCCGGCTTGTTGAACGCCCGGAACTGGGAAATGTCCGTGCCGGAGGCGAAGGCCTTTTCGCCGGCGCCGGTCAGCAGCAGCACCCGCACCTCCGGGTCGGTCTCGACCGATTTGCAGATCTCGTGCAGGCGCTCATACATGGCGAAGGTCAGCGCGTTGCGCGCCTGCGGCCGGTTGAAGGTGACGCGGCCGATGCCGTCGCGCACTTCGTAAAGCAAATCTTCGCTCAAGGCAGGCTCCGCCGGGGAAAAGGGGCCCTACTATGCCATTCGCCCCGTTCCGCTCAACCTTTAAAGG
>DASRKX010000010.1:0-8072 GCA_035648735.1 Allostellaceae bacterium | reverse complement strand
GATATGCCAAGCTGACGCCATGCCCCATGCCGATTTCGTCCATCTCCGCGTTCATTCCGCCTATTCGCTCTCGGCCGGGTCCATCAAGATCGAGAATCTGATCGATCTCTGCCACCGCTTCGACATGCCGGCGGTGGCGGTCGCCGATTCGGGCAACCTCTTCGGCGTCATGGAATTCGCGCTGGCCGCCCGCGACGGCGGCGTGCAGCCGATCATCGGCTGCGAGCTCGGCATCCGCCGCGCCGAGGGCGACGGCCGCGTCCAGCGAGTCGGGCCCGCTTTGCCGGCGGATTTGATCGTGCTGCTGGTCCAGACCGAGGCGGGCTATCGCAACCTGCTCAAGCTGATGAGCAAGTCGCACATGGAAGGCGCGCCCGGCGAGGCGCCGCAGCTCGATCTCGCCGCTTTCGACGGCATGAGCGACGGGCTGATCTGCCTCACCGGCGGCCCTGCCGGGCCGGTCGGCAGGATGCTGGGCGAGGGCCAGATCGAGGCCGCCGAGTCGATGCTGGCGCGCCTAGCCGGGCTCTTCCCGGGTCGGCTCTATGTCGAGCTGATGCGCCACAACCTCGCGGCCGAGGACCGGGTCGACGGCGCGCTGATCGAGCTGGCGTTCAAGCACAAGCTGCCGCTGGTCGCCACCAACGACGTGCATTTCGCCGAGCGCGACGACGCCGCGGCGCATGACGTGCTGCTCTGCATCGCCCAGGGCACCACGCTCGCCGACGGCAACCGCAAGCGCCTGACCGCCGAGCATTATTTCAAATCGGCCAAGGAAATGCGCATCGCCTTCGCCGACGTGCCGGAGGCCTGCGACAACACGCTGGTGATCGCCCGGCGCTGCGCCTTCATGCCCGAGGCGGCCAAGCCGATCCTGCCGCCTTTCAAGAGCGCCAGCGGCCGCAGCGAGGGGGACGAGCTGAAGGCGGAGGCGATGGCCGGGCTCGAGCGTCGCCTCGAGGCCCATGTCTTCAAGCCCGGGATGAGCGCGGATGAGCGCGCCGCCGCCGCCGCGCCCTATCGCGAGCGCCTCGCTTTCGAGATCAAGGTCATCGTCGAGATGGGTTTCGCCGGCTATTTCCTCATCGTCGCCGAGTTCATCCAATGGGCCAAGGCCGAGGGCATCCCGGTCGGGCCGGGCCGCGGCTCGGGCGCTGGCTCGGTGGTCGCCTGGTCGCTCACCGTCACCGATCTCGATCCGCTGCGCTTCGGCCTGCTGTTCGAGCGCTTCCTCAATCCGGAACGCGTGTCGATGCCCGATTTCGACATCGATTTCTGCCAGGACCGCCGCGACGAGGTCATCCGCCACGTCCAGGAGCGTTATGGCCGCGACCGCGTCGCCCAGATCATCACCTTCGGCAAGCTCCAGGCGCGCGCCGCGCTGCGCGACGTCGGCCGCGTGCTGGGCCTGCCCTACGGCCAGGTCGACCGCATCTGCAAGCTGGTGCCCAACAATCCGGCGGCGCCGATCGGCCTCGAACAGGCGATCGCGGGCGAGCCGCTCCTGCAACAGATGCGCGACGAGGATGATTCGGTGGCGCGGCTGCTCGACATCGCGCTCCAGCTCGAAGGCCTCTACCGCCACGCCTCGACCCACGCCGCCGGCGTCGTCATCGGCGACCGCGCGCTCGACGAGCTGGTGCCGCTCTACCGCGATCCGCGCTCCGCGACGCCGGTGACGCAGTTCAGCATGAAATACGTCGAGCTCGCCGGGCTGGTGAAATTCGACTTCCTCGGCTTGAAGACGCTGACCGTGCTGGCCGAGGCCGTCCGGCTGCTGGCGGCGCGCGGCGTCGCGCTCGACTTGACCAATTTGCCGCTGGACGACACGAAATCCTATGCGCTGCTCGGCCGCGGCGACACCGTCGGCGTGTTCCAGCTCGAAGGCGCCGGGATGCGCGACATGCTGCGCAAGCTGCGGCCCGACCGCTTCGAGGACATCATCGCCGTGGTGGCGCTCTACCGCCCCGGCCCGATGGAGAACATCCCGCGCTATATTTCGGTGAAGCACGGCGTCGAGAAGCCCGATTACCTCAATCCCGAGCTGAAGCCGATCCTGGAAGAGACGCACGGCATCATCATCTACCAGGAACAGGTGATGGAGATCGCCAAGGTGCTGGCGGGCTATTCGCTGGGAAGCGCGGACCTTTTGCGCCGCGCCATGGGCAAGAAGATCCAGTCCGAGATGGACGCGCAGCGCGAGACCTTCGTCACCGGCGCCCAGGCGCATGGCGTCGGCAAGGGCCTGGCCGAGCACATCTTCGACCAGGTGGCGAAATTCGCCGGCTACGGCTTCAACAAGTCGCACGCCGCTGCCTATGCGCTGGTCGCCTATCAGACGGCATACCTCAAGGCCAATTACCCGGTCGAGTTCATGGCGGCGTCGATGAGTCTCGACCTGGGCAATACCGACAAGCTCAATTTGTTCCGCCAGGAATGCACGCGCCTCGCCATCAAGGCGCTGCCGCCCGACATCAACCGCTCGGGGCCGTATTTCACCGTCGAGCAGACCGCCGAGGGGCCCGCCATCCGCTATGCCTTGGCGGCGGTGAAGGGCGTGGGATCCCTGGCGATGAAGCAGATCGTCGCCGAGCGCGAAAACGGCGGCCTCTTCAAGGATCTGTTCGATTTCGCCCAGCGCCTCGACCCCAGGAGCTTCAACCGGCGCCAATTCGAAGGCCTGATCAAGGCCGGCGCCTTCGACGCCCTCAACCGGAACCGCGCGCAGAGCTTCGCCGCCATCGAGATGCTGCTGCGCTTCGCCGGCGCCGCCGCCGAGGAGCGCGACAGCAAGCAGGTCAATCTGTTCGGCGACGGGAAAGGGCAGGGTGCGCGCCCCAGCCTGCCGCAATCCCCGGATTGGACGTTGGTCGAGCGCCTGCAGAAGGAATTCGAGGCGATCGGCTTCTATCTTTCCAGCCATCCGCTCGACGCCTATGCCAAGAGCCTCCAGCGTCTCGGCGTGCCGCGCTTCGCCGACATGCCGAAGCAGGTCTTCTCGGGCGGCGCGTCGCGCCTCAAGCTGGCCGGCGTCATCATCGGCAGCAAGGAGCGCACCTCGGCGCGCGGCAACCGCTACGCCTTCCTCCAGCTTTCGGACATGAGCGGCGTCTACGAGGTCACCGTCTTCTCCGAGGTGCTGCGCGAATGCCGCGAGCTCATGGATACCGGCCAGCCCGTGCTGGTGACGGTCGACGTCCAGGAAAACGGCGACACGCTGCGGCTGACGGCGCAGCGGCTGGAGCCGCTCGACAAGGTCGCGGCCAATGCCGCCGCCGGGCTGAAGCTGGTGCTGGGCGAGAGCGCCGCGCTGTCCGCCCTGCGCAGCGCGATGGCGGCGGAGAGTGGCGGGCGCGGGCGGGTCAGCGTCGTCGTGCCGCTGCGCGAGGCGCGCGAAGTGGAGATCGCGCTGCCGGGCGGCTTCAAGGTGACGCCGCGGCTGCGCGCGGCGCTCGAAACCGTGCCCGGCATCCTGGAAGTGCAGGAAATCTAGGCGCGGCGGCCGGCCCGGCGTCGGCCGGATTGACGCCCGGCGGGAACAAGACAAGAAAAGCGACGAAGTCTTAAAATCGCCCGCCAAACTTGACGTTCGGGAATTAACTATTTGGGCAAGTCGGTCGAGTATTTCGGCATCCTTAACTGTACTTTGTACTTGCATTAAGATTACCTGCCGTTATTATTAATCGAAGTTCACCATGTCTGAACGGCGCGATCGGAATAACGCGCCGGCAAATTCACGGGGGTTAAGTCGCGATGTCCGGACGTAGCGGTGGGGCGCAAAGCCGTCCCGGTTGGGTTCTCGAACCCAATCTCGATCCGATCGACGAGCAGTTGCGTCGTCGGCGCTGGCGCATCCTGCGCGCCGTGCTGCCGATGGGGCACGGCCTCGATCCGCTGCCGACCTGGGTCAAGACGCCGGAGCAGTTCGTCGGCTGGCTGATCGGCCGGTTGAGCCCGGCGGGCCTGCGCAGCTACTTCGAAGATCTCGAGGAGATCGCCAAGCAGACCTGCGATCTCGAGCTGCTGCGCCTGGCGCGGCGCTATCAGGGCCAGCGCTGAATTTTCGCCTCGCCCGCCCGATTCTCCCTCCCATGACGGACGCGCTGCTTCGCGCTTGAGCGGCAACGTCAATCGCCCTAAGCTTTTTCAGGTGCAGCGGAAAGGGCGCCGAATCGGATGGGATTGTTGATCGATAATCTGAAGGTTTTTCGCGAGGGAAAATTCTCGGTGGGGCAGATCGTGCGCCATCGGCTTTATCCGTTTCGCGGCGTCATCTATGACGTCGACCCGACCTTCAGCAACACCGAGGAGTGGTACCAGTCGATCCCGGCCGAACGCAGGCCGTCGAAGGACCAGCCCTTTTATCATCTGCTCGCCCAGAACGCGCAGGGCGGCCCGTACGAGGCCTATGTCTCGGAGCAGAATCTGCTGCCCGACGGCGAGAACGGGCCGATCAGCCACCCGATGATCGAAATCGTCTTCGAGAAGATCGCCGGCGACCGCTATCTGGTGCGCGCTCATCGCCGCCAATAGATTGCGCGAGCGCCGCTAGCGGCGCTTCCAGGTGAAGATCGACGAGACCGCGTAATTCCACACCGAGCCGACCAACACGCCGGCGACGCTGGCAAGCCAGGCGATGCCGGCGATGCCGCTATGGCCCTCATAGACGTTGGTGGCGAGCATGATGTTCGCCGCCGCACCGACCGCGCTGATCACATAGAACGAGGTGAGGCCGCGCACCAGGCCGAGACCCTTCAAGCGCCGGTCGCGGTAGGTGAAGAGGTTGTTGAGGAAGAAGTTCGAGGTCATCGCCACGACCGTCGCCGCCGTTTGCGCCGCGAGGAAGCCGATATGGGCGATGTTGAGGCCGGCCCACAGCACGATCAGATCGACGACCACGCCGGTGCAGCCGATGAAGGCAAAGAGCGCGAAGCGCACCGGCACGATATGTCCGACGAGCTTGTCGGCCAGCAGCATGCCGAATTCCCATGCCACCATGGTGTCGAGCTTGCTCTCGCCGAATTGGCGCAGGCGAAATTCGTAGGGCAGTTCCTTGAGCCGCGGCGGCGTCTGCGCCGAAGCGAGCAGGTCGAGCAGGATCTTGAATCCCTGGCCAGACAATTTCCGCACCGCGCCCTCGAATACTTCGCGCTTCAGCATGAAGAAGCCGCTCATCGGGTCGGCGATCTGGGTCTTGCAGATGAGGCGCGACAGGCGCGTGGCCAAGCCGCTGATCTGCGCGCGCGTGCCATCCCATTCGCCGATGCCGCCGCCCGCCGCATAGCGCGAGCCGACGACCAGGTCGTAGGGCTCGTTGCGCAAGGTTCCGAGCATGCGCGGCAGCAGCGCCTCGTCGTGCTGCAGATCGGCGTCCATCACCGCGACATAGGGCGCCGCCGAGGCGAGGATGCCTTCGATGCAGGCGGTGGAGAGGCCGCGGCGGCCGATGCGGTGCAGGCAACGCACCCGCGGATCGACGCGGCCGATGGCGCGCACCGCCTCGGGCGTGCCGTCGCCCGAATCATCGTCGACGAAGATGATTTCCCAACGCGTGCCGGCGAGCGCGGCATCGATGCGCTGCAACAGCGGCGCGATGTTCTCGCGCTCGTTCAGGGTCGGAATGACGATGGTCAGCTCGGGCGCCTGGAGCGCCGCCGCCTGGGGCTCGATCCGGCGCGCCGTTGCTTCGCTCATGCCCATGGCGATACCCCGATTCGGCCTGCCGCCTCAAGGCCAATAGTCGCGGAACCGCTCGATCTGTCGTAGGATTGCCGGGCGAAGGGGGAAGGAAAAGGCATGGCCAAACGCGCTCTTATTACCGGCATCACCGGCCAGGACGGCGCCTATTTGACCGAATTCCTGTTAGGAAAGGGTTACGAGGTGCACGGCATCATGCGCCGGGCCAGCCTGTTCAACACCGACCGGATCGACCACCTCTACCACGACCCCCATATTTCGGGCGCCAACCTCACCCTGCATTACGGCGATCTGGCCGACGGCACCGTGCTGCGCCGGGTCTTCGAGAAGGTCCAGCCCGACGAGGTCTATAACCTCGGCGCGCAAAGCCATGTGAAGGTGTCGTTCGAAATCCCGGAATACACCGCCGACATCGTCGCGCTCGGGACCCTCCGCCTGCTCGAGGCGTTGCGCGATCACGTCGCGCACGGCGGACGAAAAGTCCGCTTCTACCAGGCCGGCTCGTCCGAGATGTTCGGCAGCGCCAAGCCGCCGCAGAGCGAGGCGACGCCGTTTCAGCCGCGCAGCCCCTATGCCGCGAGCAAGCTCGCCGCGCACTGGTACGCGGTGAATTATCGCGAGGCGCACAACCTCTTCGTCTGCAACGGCATCCTGTTCAACCACGAGAGCCCGCGGCGCGGCGAGACGTTCGTCACCCGCAAGGTGACGCGCGCCGTCGGCCGCATCAAGGAGGGGCTGCAGGACAAGCTGTTCCTCGGCAATCTCGAGGCAAGGCGCGATTGGGGCTTCGCCGGCGATTTCGTCGAGGCGATGTGGCTGATGATGCAGCAGGACAAGCCCGACGATTACGTGATCGCCACCGGCGTCGCGCATTCCGTCCGCGAGCTGGTGGAGGTTGCGTTCGGCGAGGCCGGGCTCGATTGGAAGAAGCATGTCGAGCTCGATCCGCGCTATTTGCGGCCGACGGAGGTCGATGCGCTGCAGGGCGATGCGTCGAAGGCGCGGAACAAGCTCGGCTGGCGCGCCCGCATGAGCTTCAAGGATTTGATCGCGCATATGGTGAAGCACGATCTCGATCTCGCGCGGCGCGAGAAGACGCTGAAAAGCGCGGGCTATGATGCGCCGGCGCGAGGTGCCGCCTCGGTGATCGGCTGATGGAGAATCCGAAGACCTCGCCGGCGGCGGCGCCGGTGATCTTTCCCTTGGCGGGCAAGCGGGTCGCCGTCGCCGGCGCAAACGGCATGGTCGGCAGCGCGCTGCTGCGCCGGCTCGGCCGCGTCCGCTGCGAAGCCATCGGCGCGGGGCGCGCCGAGGTGGATTTCCGCCGCCAGGCGCCGGTCGAGCAGTGGATGAACCGGGTGAAGCCCGATGTGCTGTTCGTCGCGGCGGCGACCGTCGGCGGCATCCTGGCGAATTCGTCGCGCCCGGCCGAGTTCCTCTACGACAATCTGATGATCGCCGGTAACGCGATCGAGGCGGCGCGCCAGGCCGGCGTGAAGAAGCTGATGTTCCTCGGCTCGTCCTGCATCTATCCGCTCACGGATAAGCCGATGCGGGAAGAGATGTTGCTGACGGGGCCGCTCGAACCGACCAATCAATGGTATTCCGTGGCGAAGATCGCGGGCTTGAAGCTCTGCGCCGCCTATCGCCGGCAATGGAACTGCGATTTTATTTCCGCCCAGCCGACCAATCTGTACGGCCCGGGCGACCGCTACGATCTCGAAGGCAGCCACGTCATCCCGGCGCTGCTTCTGAAGATCCACCGCGCCCGGGAAAGCGGCGCGAGGAGCGTCGAGATCTGGGGCACCGGCAAGCCGCGGCGCGAGTTCCTCCATGTCGACGATTTGGCCGACGCGCTGGTTTTCCTGATGGAGCGCTATTCCGGCGAAAGTCACGTCAATGTCGGCTGGGGCGAGGACGTGACGATATCCGAGCTCGCCAAGCTCATCGCCGAGGTGGTGGGCTATAACGGCGCGTTCGCTTTCGACACCGCGAAGCCCGACGGCGCGCCGCGCAAGCGGCTCGATGTGACCAAGCTCGATGCCCTGGGCTGGCGGCCGCGCATGCATCTCAAGGAAGGCCTCGCCGACGCCTATCGCTGGTTCCTGAAGCACGCGGCGTGAGGGCGGGTCGATGAGTCAGGGCACCGTCCGCCGCAAGGACAAGGAGATGAGCGGCGCCGAAATCGAGGAATTCCTCGGCCGCGCGGCGCTCGCCCATATCGCCTCGGCCGATGCGGGCGGCCAGCCCTATGTCATCCCCAATCTCTTCGTCTATGCCGAGGGCAGGGTCTATATCCACACCAGCGCCGCCGGGCATTTCCAGCACAACATCGAGGCCAACCGGCGCGTCTGCTTCGAGGCCGCCGAGATGGG
>DASRKX010000009.1:0-9865 GCA_035648735.1 Allostellaceae bacterium | reverse complement strand
AGCCCCGTCTTTCGCGCCGCAGGCGGCCGGCAAGACCTATTGGGACAATAACAACCAATCAACCCGAACCACAGGTCACATGAGCAAACGCGAAGGGTCCAAGTACAAGATCAACCGGCGCCTGCGCGCCAATCTCTGGGGACGCTCCAAATCCCCGCTCAACCGCCGGGACTACGGTCCCGGCCAGCACGGCCAGCGGCGCAAGAAGCCGTCCGATTTCGGCACGCAGCTGATGGCCAAGCAGAAGCTCAAGGGCTATTACGGCAATATCGGCGAGCGCCAGTTCCGCCGCATCTATGCCGAAGCCTCGCGCCGCAAGGGCGACACCGGCGAAAACCTGATCGAATTGCTCGAGCGGCGCCTCGACGCGGTGGTCTATCGCATGAAATTCGTGCCGACGCCGTTCGCCGCGCGCCAGTTCGTCAATCACGGCCACGTCAAGGTCAACGGCAAGCGCGTCAACATCTCGTCCTATGTGGTGAAGGACGGCGACACCATCGAGCTGAAGGATACGGCCAAAGCCCTCGCCGTCACGCTCGAGGCCGCCAAATCGACCGAGCGCGAGATTCCGGAATATCTCTCGGTCGAGGCCGACAGCTTCAAGGGCAAGTTCGTGCGCGCGCCCAAGCTCGCCGACGTGCCCTATCCGGTGCCGATGGAGCCGAACCTCGTCGTCGAGTTCTATTCGCGCTGAGTTTCTTGTTGCGTCATGGCCGGGCTTGCCCCTCCTGACCTTTTCCCCGCCGGCGGGGAGAGGGTTAGGGCGAGCGCGCTTTCCGTTCTATCCTGGGATGCCTTCACCCTAGCCTAGCGGGGCCGTCATGCCGTGGGTTCAGCTTGCCGTCATCCTGATCCTCATCCTGGTCAACGGATTCTTCGCCATGGCGGAGCTCGCGGTGGTCACATCGCGGCGCTCGCGCCTCGCCGGCGCCGCCGAGAAGGGCCGCCGCGGCGCGCGCCTCGCGCTCGAGATGAAGCGCGACACCGGCCGGTTTCTCTCGACGGTGCAGATCGGCATCACGGTCATCGGCGTGCTCGCCGGGGTGTTCGGCGGCGCCACGCTGGCCGACGACATGGCGCACACGCTCGAAAGCGCGCCCGGCTGGGTCGGGGCGCACGCCCATGCGTTGAGCGTCGCCGGCGTCGCCGCGGCGATCTCCTTTGTCACGCTGATCTTCGGCGAGCTGGTGCCGAAGCGCATCGCGCTGCGCCGGCCCGAGGACATCGCGGCGCGGCTGTCGGTTTTTCTCCTGGCGCTGTCGCGCATCGCCGCGCCCGTCGGATGGGTGCTGAGCGGCCTTTCCGATCTCGTGCTGCGTCTCCTGCCGCTGAAGCCGGCGTCGCCGACCGCCGCGACCGAGCAGGAAATCGCCATGCTGATGCGCGAGGCGACCGCCGCCGGCCATTTCGAGGTCGCGGAGAACGCCATCATCCAGGCGGCGCTGCGGCTGGGCGACCGGCGCCTTTCGGCGGTGATGGCGCCGCGCACCAAGGTCGAGTGGCTCGACCTCAAGGACAGCGAGGCGGAGAACCGCCGCAAGATCATCGACAGCGATTATTCGCGCTTTCCGGTGATCGAGCATGATTCGCGCCAGGTCGTCGGCGTCGCGCAGGTCAAGGATCTGCTGACGCAAATCCTCGAAGGCAAGAAGTTCGACATCCAGGCCGTGCTGAAGCCGCCGCTCTATCTGCCGGAGAACGTCACCGCGCTGCGCGCTCTCGAGATCTTCCGCGAGACCGGCGCCTCGATGCTCTTCGTGGTCGACGAATACGGCGACTTCGAGGGCATTCTGACGCTGCACGATATCCTGCAGGTGCTGGTGGGCGACATCGTCATGCGTGGCGAGCGGCCGGCGCCGACCGTGGTACGCCGCGACGACGGCAGCATGGCGGTGGACGGGCTGGTCGGCGCCGACGAGGTGCGCGACCTGACCGGCATCGCGGCCTTGCCGGGCGAGGAGAAGGGCGCCTTCCAGACGCTGGGCGGCTTCATCATGGCGCGGCTCAACCGCATCCCGATCGTCGGCGACAAGGTGCAATTCGCCGGCTTCCGCTTCGAGGTCCTGGCGATGGACGGCCGCCGGGTCGAGCGCGTGCTGATCGTGCCCTTGAAGCCGAAGCCGCCGGGGCCGCCGCTTAAAGCATGATTGCGGTCATTGCCTCGACGCGGCCTAATCTCTAGGGTTTTGGCCCAGCGGCGGACAAAAAAGGCGGGAGGATCGCGCATGCGGAGCCGGCTGATCTGGGTCGCGGCGTTGCTGGGCGCGCTGGGCGTGGCGCAAGCGGCGCGCGCCCAAAACGCGCCGGGGGATTTCTACGATATTCCCGTCGTCCAATCGCTCACCGGCGGCGGCGCCTTCCTCGGCATGGAGGAGCATGACGCGCTCCAACTGGTCGAGAAGCTGACCAACCGCACCGGCGGCATCCACGGCAAGACGCTGCGCTTCGTCTTCCACGACGATCAATCCTCGCCGCAGAACGCGATCCAGCTCGCCAACGAGGCGCTGGCGACGAAACCCATCGTGGTGCTGGGAACGACGCTGGTCGCCGAATGCAACGCGATGGCGCCGCTGATGCAGAACGGCCCGGTGATGTACTGCTTCTCGCCCGGCATCCATCCGCCCGCGGACGGCTACGTCTTCACCGGCGGCGTCTCGACCTTCGACCAGGCGCAGGCGTTGGTGAACTATTTCCGCGCCCGGGGCTGGACCAGGCTCGCGCTGATGACCTCGACCGACGCCACCGGCCAGGACGCCGACAAGGGCTTCGAAAAGCTCCTGGCGCTGCCCGAGAACAAGGACGTCACGATCGTCGTGCATCCGCACTTCAACCCGACCGACGTCAGCGTCGGCGCCCAGATCGAGCAGGTCAAGGCGGCGAACCCGCAGGCCTTCATCGGCTGGGCGACCGGCTCGCCCTCGGCGACCATCTTCCGCGGCGCGGTGGAGGGCGGCCTGACCGTGCCGATGGGCACCACCGGCGGCAACATGACCTTCGCCCAGATGCACCGCTTCGCCGCCTTCCTGCCCAAGACGCTCTATCTGCCGTCCTCGGTGTGGGCGGTGAACGGCGACCCGCGACTCAAGCTCGATCCGGCGGTGGCCAAGAAGCAGAAGGAATTCTTCGCCGCCTATGCCGCCGAGGGCAAGAAGCCGGACGAGGGCTCGATCCTGGGCTGGGATCCCGCCATCATCGTCGTCGACGCCCTGCGCAAGCTTCCGGCGAAGGCGACGGCGCAGCAGCTCCGCGACTATCTGCTGAAGGTCAAGGGCATCGCCGGCGTCAACGGCGTCTATGATTTCGAGGCCTCGCCGCAGCGCGGGTTGACGCTCAAGAACATCATCGTATCGGTATGGCAGCCGGAAGCGGATACCTGGAAGGTCGTGGCGGCGCCGACCGGCATCCCGCTGGCGAAGTGACTCTGCTGCGTCTGTGCCGCGCCGACGATGTCGGCGATGACGCGCCGCTGCGCGTCGAGGCCGCGGGGGCGGTCTATGCCGTGATCAAGGCGGGCGGCGAATATTTCGTGCTGGCCGACCAATGCACGCACGGGCCGGGCAATCTTTCGGAGGGCGTGGTGGTGGAGGGCGCGATCGAATGTCCGTTCCATCAGGGACGCTTCGACCTCAAGACCGGCGTGCCGACCTATCCGCCCTGCACCGAGCCGGTGCGTGCCTGGACCGCGCGCATCGTCAATGGCGACATCTTCATCGACCCCACCGAGCCCCCGAAAGCGTAAGATAAGGCATAAGATAGGCGCATGCCGAAGATTGCGATCAGCATGGGCGACCCCGCCGGCATCGGGCCGGAGATCGCCTTGAAGGCGGCGCTCGATCCGCGAATCCGCGCGCTGTGCCGGCCGCTGCTGGTCGGCGATCCGCTGGCGCTGGATGTCCATGCCAAGGCGTCGGGCCTCACGCCGAAAATCAAAACCTATTCATCCGTCGCCGCGGTGGAATGGGACGGCGACCACGTTCCGCTGCTGGCGCTCGACCTGTTCGCCGGCGCGCCGCTCCATCTCGGCACGATCGAGGCGGTCAACGGCCGCGCCGCGACGCGCTCGGCCCAGGCGGCGATCGACGCGGCGCTGGCCGGCGAGGTGGACGCCGTGGTGGCGGCGCCGCAGACCGAAGGCGCCATCAAGGCGGCCGGCATCGAGTTCGACGGCTATCCGAGCTTCGTCGCGCGCTGCACCGGCACGCCTATTGACGACGCATTTCTCATGATCTGCTTCGACGACAAGCGCATCGCGCATGTCACGCTGCATGTCAGCCTGGCGCGCGCGATCGCGCTCGTCACCAAGGCGCGCGTCGAGCGCGCGCTCGGCGCGGTCGATGCGGCGCTGAAGCGGATGGGCGTGGCGCGCCCGCGCATCGCCGTCTCCGGCCTCAACCCGCATGCCGGCGAGGGCGGCCTCTTCGGCCGGGAGGAGATCGAGATCATCGTGCCGGCGATAGCCGCCGCGAAGGCGTCGGGCATCGCCGCCGAAGGGCCCTTCGCCGCCGACCTCATGTTCCATTACGCCGGCTACGACGCCTTCCTGGTGATGATCCACGACCAGGGCCACATCGTCGCCAAGCTTTTGGGGCGCAACCGCGCCGCCGGCATGACCATCGGCACGCCGGTGCTGTTCTCCTCGGTGGCGCATGGCTCGGCGCTCGACATCGCCGGGCAGAACAAGGCGAGCCCCGCCGCCATCATCGAGGCGGTCGAGCGGCTGGTGGGCGCCGCGACGGCAAAGCCGCTTGAATCCGGCCTAAAACCGGGGTCCGAACCGAGACCATTGCTAAAATCCGCGAATCAGCCCATATAAGGCACGTCAATCGACCTTGGGTCGGCCTACGTTACGCTCTACCGAGCCAGACCCGGTCCCATCCAAACCAGCGTTTTGACCCGCGGCGCATAGGCGTCGTGGCATTTGTTATGGAGGGACGTATGTCCAACGGTACCGTAAAGTGGTTCAACTCGACAAAAGGCTTCGGCTTCATTCAGCCGGACGACGGCGCGAAAGACGTCTTCGTTCACATCTCGGCGGTTGAGCGCGCCGGCCTCGGCAACCTGCAGGAAGGCCAGAAGCTCAGCTTCGACCTCGAGCAGGGCCAGCAGGGCAAGGTTTCGGCCGTCAATCTGAAGGCCATCTAACCTCACGCTCGTGTTTTAACGGGGCGGCTTCGGCCGCCCCGTTTTTATTTGTCCGCGCTCTGCTAGAATGCGGCGATGTTTTCCGGAGGGAACCGATGAAAAACAAGAAGTCCAAGAAATCGAGCCAGAAGATCCGTGCCGCCAAGCGCCGGGGCAAGCTCAAGGGCAAGCGCCGCAACCAGCGCCACCGCGCCACCGGGCTCTAGCTTCTATGGTTTTGTCGCATTTTCTGCGCCGAACCGGCATCCACTTCGGCGGAAAATGCTCCGGGGCCTTGCGCGGCGGGAGCGGCCGGCCCAAGTAAGGAACGATCCCATGGCCACGCTGCCCACGCTTTTCATCTCGCACGGCTCGCCCATGGTGGCGCTCGATTCGGGCGAGGCCGGGTGCGCCTGGGCCAAGCTCGGCCGCGAATTGCCGCGGCCCCAATCGATCCTCAGCGTCTCGGCGCATTGGAACACACGCGACCCGGTGGTGAGCGCCGCCCCGACCAACGACACCATCCACGATTTCCATGGCTTCCCCGAGGCGCTCTATCGCGTGCGCTATCCGGCGCCGGGCGCGCCCGATCTGGCGGCGCGCGTGGCGGATCTTCTCGAAGCCGCCAAGATGCCGATCGGCATCGATCCCGAACGCGGCCTCGATCACGGGGCCTATGTGCCGCTGATGAACATGTTCCCGGACGCCGACATTCCGGTGGCGCAGCTCTCGGTGCAGCCGCAGCGCGATGCGCGCTGGCATATGAAGATCGGCCGCGCACTGGCGAAGCTGCGCGACGAGGGCGTGCTGATCGTCGCCTCGGGCGGCGCGGTGCACAATCTGCGCGAGATGGCGCGCGACGGCGGCGACACCCCGGACTGGGCGCGGAACTTCGACGATTGGCTGGCCCGGACGCTGGCCGCCGGCAACGAGGCGGATTTCCTCGATTGGGACAAGAAGGGGCCGGAGGCCAAGCGCGCCCAGCCGACGCCCGAGCATTTCCTGCCGATCTTCGTCGCCTATGGCGCCGCCGGCGATCACCCCCAGGCGACGCCGCTCTTCAAGGGCTTCACCCTCGGCAGCATGAGCATGGCGGCCTATGGCTTTGCCGCCGGATCGGCGGCGGCCGACTTCGCCGCGTGAGATGACGATTCCGTCGGGGGCATGCGATTGAGAGCCGCCTTTGCCACGCTCGTCCTGGCCTGCGGCCTGACTGCGTGGCCGATTGCCCAAGCGGCGGCGCAGGTGCCGGGCACGCCGCCGGTGCTTTTGCCGGCCGATGCGGCGCAGCTCGATCTCCTGCTGTCCCAGAAAAATTATCTCGCGCTCGGCGACGTGCTGCGCCAGGCGAAACGCGCCGAGCTGGTGGTGCCGGACCTGAATTGGGAACGGCAGCGAATGATGGCCGGCGCGACCTTGTTCATCAACTTCGTCTACGCCGAGGATCTGTGGCGCCTCGCGGCGGTCTTGCCCGCCGACAAGGCGACCGCGTTGCAGGACACGGCGGTCATGGTGCTGCTGTACGGCTACGAGCTGATCGACCTCGACGGCGTCAAATGCGCGGACGCCTCGGCGCCGGGCCATCGGCTCGACCAGCTGATCGCCGTCAACCGGCCGGCCTGGCGGCACATCGCCGCCATGACCGACCACAATCGGGCGTTGACGATCGACGTCGCGCTTCGCCTCGAGGCCGCGACGGCGCCCAAGCGCGGCAACGACGATTTCCTCTGCCGCGGCGGGGTCGAGGAGACGATGGACGCGCTGGGGAAGGGCGACAAGCCGCTGCAGGTGGTGCCGAATCCGGCGGGGACGGCCAGCAGGACCCTGGTGGTGCCGCCGGACCCGGATTACGAGCCGAAATTCGTCGACAAGAAAATCTGGCTGCCGAAGCAGCAGGCGGCCCGCAAGGCGATGCCGGGCGAGCTGCGGCAGATCGTCGACAAGTTCAGCACGGCGAAGTGACGGCGGCCGAATTCGCCGCCTAGGCGCGGAGCTCGACGCCCTTGCCGGCGAGCAGCGTCTTCAGCTCGCCGTTGTCGTGCATCTCGCGGATGATGTCGCAGCCGCCGACGAACTCGCCCTTGACGTAGAGCTGCGGAATGGTCGGCCAGTTCGAATATTCCTTGATGCCCTGGCGCACCGACGGGTCGGACAGCACGTCGATGCCTTTGAACTTGACGCCGAGCTGCGTCAGGATCTGCACCACCGCGGCCGAGAAGCCGCATTGCGGGAAGACCGGCGTGCCTTTCATGAAAAGCACGACGCTGTTGTCGGTGATGTCCTGCTTGATGCGGTCGGTGACGGTGGCGTCGGCCATGTGATCCTCGTTCATTCCTTGGGTGTGCTGGTCTGCAGCGCCAGCGCGTGCAATTCGTTGCCCATGCGACCCTGTAGCGCCTGATAGACCATCTGATGCTGCTGCACCCGGCTCTTGCCCTTGAAGGCGCCGGAGACGACATGCGCCGCGTAATGGTCGCCGTCGCCGCGCAGATCCTCGATCGTCACATGCGCGTCGGGCAGGCCCTGCTTGATCAGCTTTTCGATGGTGCCGGCGTCGAGCGCCATGATGGTCCTCAGGAGGCCGCCATGTAGGCGGGGAGCCAGCCCTCGTTGATGCGCTTGAGCTCCGCCACCGATATGGCACCGGCACCGCCGAGTGTCAACGCGTCGCCGCCGCTAATCCCCAGCTTCAGCAGGGGGATTCCGGCCGATTGCGCGGCTTTCAGCACCGCGTCCGGCGCATTGGTGGCCAGCAGATAGCGCGCCTGGTCCTCGCCGAAAAGGAAGGCATGCGCGGCCGTGCCGGGCGGCAGGGTTATGGTCGCGCCGATGCCGCCGGCCATCGCCATTTCCGCCAGCGCCACCAGGAGTCCGCCATCGGAGAGATCGTGGCAGGCGGCGATTTTGCCGGCGAGAATTTGGCCGCGCACGAAATCGCCGTGCCGGCGCTCGGCGGCGAGGTCGACCGGCGGCGGCGCGCCGGCCTCGCGGCCGAGCAATTCGCGCAGATAGAGCGATTGGCCGAGATGCCCCTTAGTCTCGCCGACCAGCAGCAGCGTCTCGCCGGGATTCTTCAGCGCCAGGCCGATGCTCTTCGCCGCGTCGTCAATCAGCCCGACGCCGCCGATGGCGGGTGTCGGCAAAATTCCGCTGCCGTTGGTTTCGTTATAGAGCGAGACGTTGCCCGACACGACGGGGTAATCGAGCGCGAGACACGCCTCGCGCATGCCCTCGATGGCGAGGGCGAACTGGCCCATGATCTCGGGCCGCTCGGGATTGCCGAAATTCATGTTGTCGGTGATGGCGAGCGGCAGCGCGCCCACCGCCGTCAAATTGCGCCAATTCTCCGCCACCGCCTGCATGCCGCCGCGCTTCGGATCGGCGGCGACGTAGCGCGGCGTGCAATCGGTCGCCAGCGCCAGCGCCTTTTTGCGGCCGGGAATGCGCACCACCGCGGCATCGCCGCCGGGACGCTGGACAGTGTGTCCCATCACCAGATGATCGTATTGCTCCCAGATCCAGCGCTTCGAGGCGAGGTCGGGGCAGCCGATGAGCTTCTTCAGCGCCGCAATCGGCTCGATCGCCGTGACGTCGGACGCCTCGATCTCCGGCAACACGGGCGAGGGCACCCACGGCCGCTCATACAAGGGCGCTTCCGTGACCAGGGGCCCGACCGGCATGTCTGCGGCGACCGTGCCGTGCATCTTCAGCACCAGCCGCCCGGTCTCGGTGACGCGGCCGATGACGGCGAAATCCAATTCCCATTTCGCGAAGATCTGGCGCGCCAGCTCCTGCCGCTCCGGCTTGAGGATCATCAGCATGCGCTCCTGGCTCTCGGAGAGCATGATCTCGTAGGCGGTCATGTTCTCCTCGCGCACCGGCACCTGGTCGAGATCGAGCTCGAGGCCGAGGCCGCCCTTGCCGGCCATCTCGACCGAGGAGGAGGTCAATCCGGCGGCGCCCATGTCCTGGATGGCGACGATGGCGTCGCCCGCCATCAATTCGAGGCAGGCCTCGATCAGCAGCTTCTCGGTGAAGGGATCGCCGACCTGGACGGTCGGACGCTTCGCCTCGGTGTCCTCGTTGAATTCGGCCGAGGCCATCGTCGCGCCGTGGATGCCGTCGCGGCCGGTCTTGGCGCCGACGTAGATCACCGGATTGCCCGGGCCCGCAGCCGCCGAATAGAAGATCTTGTCGGTCTCGGCGATCCCGACGGTCATCGCGTTGACCAGGATGTTGCCGTTGTAGGAGGCGTGAAAGTCGCACTCGCCGCCGACCGTCGGGACGCCGACGCAGTTGCCGTAGCCGCCGATCCCGGCCACCACCCCGGCCACCAGCCGCCGGGTTCTGGGATGGGCCGGGTCGCCGAAGCGCAGGGCGTTGAGGAGCGCGATCGGCCGCGCGCCCATGGTGAAGACATCGCGCATGATGCCGCCCACCCCCGTCGCCGCGCCCTGATAGGGTTCGATGAAAGACGGATGATTGTGGCTTTCCATCTTGAACACGACGGCGTCGCCGTCGCCGATATCGACGACGCCGGCGTTTTCGCCCGGCCCCTGGATGACCCGCGGACCCGTGGTCGGCAGGCGCTTCAAATGCGCCCGCGTCGATTTATAGGAGCAATGCTCGCTCCACATGACGGAGAAAATTCCCAGTTCGACGAGATTGGGCGCGCGCCCCATCAGCGCCAGGACGCGGTCATATTCCGTGTGCGAAAGTCCGTGCGCGCGGATAAGTTCTGGCG
>DASRKX010000008.1:0-2386 GCA_035648735.1 Allostellaceae bacterium | reverse complement strand
CGACCAGCGTGACGAAGGAGCCTTCGGCGATGTCGAGCGTCACGTCCTCGACGGCGGCGATGCGCGCGCCCTGCTTGAAGAAATACTTGGTGACATGGTCGAGCCGGATCGCCGGCGCCGCCGTCTCGGTTTCCGGAAGGATGGGCGAATTCGGCCGCGCGATCATGCCGGGAAACCGTAAAGCCGCGCCGGGTTTTCGACCAGCAGCTTGTAGCGCTGCGCCGGATCGGGCGCGATCAGCGGCACCAGATCGACCAGATCGCCGTCGTTCGGCATGTGCTTGGCGATGTTGGGATGCGGCCAGTCGGTGCCCCACAAGACGCGGTCGGGCGCGGCGTGCAGGATCGCCTGGGCGAAGGGCATTGCATCGGCAAAGGGCGGCCCGGCGGTCGAGACACGCTCGGCGCCGCAGACCTTGACCCAGCAGGTGTCGAGCTTCATCAGCTCCAGGAGCGCCTTGAAGGGCGGCTGGTCGAGCCCCGCCCCCGCCTTTACCCGTCCCATATGGTCGATGACGAAGGGCAGCGGCAGGCCGCGAATGAGCGGCGTCAGCTCCAGGATATCGGTAGCATCGAGGTGCAGCACCAGATGCCAGCCCAGCGCGCGGATGCGCGCGACGGTGCCATGGAACAGCGCCATGTCGGGCATGCCGCCGAGATGTTTCACGAAATTAAAGCGCACGCCGCGGATGCCGCCGTCGTTAAGGTCGCGGAATTGGCGCTCGCCGAAGCTGTCGTCGATGATGGCGATGCCGCGGGTGCGCGCCGGGTCGGCGGCGATGGCGTCGAGCGTCGCGCGGTTGTCGGCGCCGTGGCAGCTCGCCTGGACGATCACCGTGCGATCGATGCCGAGATAGTCGTGCAGCATGCGGAGCGCCGCCTTGGGCGCGTCGGGCGGGGTGTAGCTGCGCTCGGGCGCGTAGGGAAACACCGCGGCCGGGCCGAAGACGTGGCAATGCGCGTCGCAACTCTTGGCCGGCAGCTTGAATTTCGGCCGGCGCGGCGACGGGTCCGGCGGCGCGCAGGATTCCACGGCGATCCCCTCCCGGCTTCTTATTTCACGCCAGATCGATGGCGTGGCGCTTGAGGTCGGCGAGCGCGCAGTAATCGAGCGCGCCCTGGTGGGTGGCGCGCAGCACGATGCGCGGCGCCTTGCCCGCCTCGAGCGCCTCGGCCCAGCGCGGCGCGCACAGGCACCAGCGGTCGCCGGGCTTGAGGCCGGGGAAGCCGAATTCCGCCATCGGCGTCGACAGATCGTTGCCGGCGGATTTGGAGAATTCGAGGAACGCGGCGGTGGCGACGATGCAGACCGTGTGGCTGCCGCCATCCTCCGCGCCGGTGTCGCAGCAGCCGTTGCGGTAGAACCCGGTCATAGGCTTGATCGAGCAATTTTCGAGCAGGCCGCCGAGCACGTTGAGCGACGGCGCGCGTCCGGGCTGGCGGCGGCCCTCGCCGGAGCCTGCATCGAGCGGCATCGGCTCAGCCCTCTTGCTTCTTCATCAGGAACTCGCGGCCGATCTTGACCAGCGGCTTGCCGTCATAGGCGACAATGTCGGCGGTGGCATAGGTCTCGGACCATGAATCGGGCAGATACGATCCGGTGCCGACGACGTCGATCGGCGCCTCGGCCACCGACATGGCGCGGCACTTGGCCGGGGTGAAGCCGGACGATGCAACAATTTTCACCGCCGGGAACCCGGCGGCATCGAGGCTTGCGCGCAGATGCCAGATCGCCGCCGCCGAGACGCCGGTGCCGATGAGATAGCGCAGCTCGGGCTCGGTGCGGTAGCCGCGAATGGCTTTCGGCGCGCGCCGCTCCAGCACGGCGTAGGAGCGGCCGACATCGAGCTCCTCGATATAGCGGCCGCCATGCGTGTCGAGCCGGACGGCGAGCTTGCCCTCGCTTGCCAGCTCCGGGAAACGCCGCGCCACGGCGAGCGCATCGGTGATCTCCATGCCGAAGTAATCGATCAGCACGGTGAGCGGCTCGTCGGGAAAGGTCTCGCGGAACATCTCGGCGGCGCGGAGTGTCGAGCCGGCATAGCCGATCAGCGCGTGCGGCATGGTGCCCCGCCCGTGCTTCTGGCCGAAGAAATGCGCGGTGGCGTCGGTGGCGTTGCCGACGAAGCCGATGGCGCCGATCTCGCGCTTCGCCGCCGCCGAGCCGACCGCCGCGGCATAGGCCATCATCTCCGCCATCTCCGCCCCGGCGCAGTGGCGCGCATCCATGGCGAGGAACGCCGTCTTGGGCAGATCGACGCACATCGCATAGGCGTTGTAGGCGGCGACACAGGGCGCGCCGAGCTTTTGCAGATAGAGCGTCTCGAGATCGACCAGGTGATAGAGCGAGCCCGAGACATAGGCCATCGGCTCGCCGGCGCCGACCC
>DASRKX010000007.1:0-13816 GCA_035648735.1 Allostellaceae bacterium | reverse complement strand
CAGCGCGTCCTGCGTGCTGGAGGCACGCAGCAGCCACCAGCCGTCGCCGGTTTTTACCCGTATGCCCTCGGCATCATTGATCTCGGCGCCATCCTCGACCAGCCGCGCGCGCACTTCGTCAATCACGGCGAATTTTCGCGTCTCGGCGCAAGGCAGGCGCAGATCGAAGGCGTGCTTGGGCAAGAGCGAAGGGGCGAACCGCTCCGGGCGGAAGCGCCCATCGGGTGGGTGCGTTCCGTTCATCTTTTGGCGCATGAGAGAACCTCTGCCGCTGATCGGGTCTTGCTATTAAAGGCGCGTAATATAGACGCTCGTCGCGCCGATTTGTTCCGGCGCGGAACGGCAATAGCGCCAGAAAACACCGGAAAAAACGGCCGTCCGCACCGCGATCGGCGTCGCGGCGGGAATAAAATAAATCGGGGGTTCGCCATTATCTCGTTGCCGACGTCGCGCGGACGGTTGCGCGAAAGAAGCGTTATCGCCAATTCATCCGGCTCGTCGCCGGTGTGGCAGTCGCCATCCTCGCCGGCTGGTGTTTGCGCGATCCGATGCGGGGCCCCGCGCCAGCTGCGTTCTAGCCTCTTTCGCCGCACTAACGGTATTTTACGCCAAATGTGACGAAACTGTGTCGCGGACGCTCGCAGCAAACAGTACTGAAAAAACCCACGAAACGCCGGGGCGAAGAAAAATCCGTCGCGTCAAAATTGTGCCCCATTCGCCGGTCTAAGATTGTCGATGGGGCGCGCGGGGATTTCCGATCTTGAACCCGATCTTGAACCATTGCCTTCGAGGGTGACGGCGATGACGACACTTCAAAAGGACAGCGTTGCCGCTTGGCCTGCTGCCGAGCCGCAATTTCCGAATCCCGGCGCCGCGCCCGACCGGCACGAGCATGCCGGCAGCGAGCGCATCAAGCTCGTGCTCGTCGACGACGACGATGATTACCGCGAGGCGGCGGGCGCCGAGCTCGCCGAGCTCAATTTCGAGGTCATTCCCTTCGCCACCGGGGAAACGATGCTCGAATATTTTGCGCAAAACCAATCGGCCGACGTCATCGTGCTCGACTGGAAGCTGCCGACCGGCCTGGGCATCGATCTGCTGCCGAAGCTGCATGATCGCGGCATTCGCCTGCCGGTCGTCTTTCTCACAGGCGTCGCGGCAACGGCCTATGAGAGCGCGGCGCTCGATCGCGGGGCGCTCGATTTCGTCGACAAGGCGCGCGGCGTTCCCATCCTGGCCAAGCGCATTCGTCTCATCGTCGAGCGGCGGGTTCGCGCGCAGCAGACGCCGGCCAAGGAAGCGATCAGCTGCGGCAAGCTGGTGCTCCGTCCGGAGGTCAGCCGCGCCTTCTGGGGCGACCAGGACGTCGATCTGACGGTGACCGAATTCAACATCGCTCATCTCCTGGTTTCGCATGCCGGCGAGCACGTGACCTATCGCTCGATCTACGACTGCGTGCATCACGCCGGCTTTGTCGCCGGCGCGGGCAATGAAGGCTATCGCACGAACGTGCGCTCGTCGATCAAGCGGATCCGCAACAAATTCCGTGCGCTCGATGCCGAATTCTCGGAGATCGAGAATTTTCCGGCATTCGGCTATCGCTGGCGCAGCGCTCCGGCGCATCCTGCCTGAGGTGAGCGCCTCCGAGCTTCGCTTGCCGCAGACACGCGACGCCGCGACGGAATCCGCACGCGACCATTTGCAAGCGCGTCTCGATCACGCGGCGCGCGACATGCGGCACGCGGCCGAGGAAAACGCGCACGCCTTCAAGGGCCCGATCGCGACTCTGCGCGCCTCGCTCGATGCGGTGAAGCGTGCGCTGCCCCCCGGCGACGAGCGGGCCCAGCGCGCCGCCGACCTCATCGACATCTCGCTTGCGCGCCTGACCGCGCTGATCGACGCGGCGGAGCGGCTGGAGACGATCGCCGCCGACCTGATCGACCGCCCGCGCGAGCGGCTCGATCTCGCGGCGGTGGCAACGGAGACCCTGCAGCGTTATCGCGAATTGACGAAGGCGCGCGGCCTCGCCGTGCGGCAGGCGATTCCTGCTGCGGCGTTTGTCGCGGCACCGCGCGGCATGCTCGAGGAGTTGATCGGCCAGCTGCTCGACAACGCGGTCGATTTCACGCCGGCCGGCAAGACGATCCAGGTCCGGGTGGTCGCGGTGCCGGCCGGAATCGAGCTTGTGATCGAGGACGATGGCAGTGGGATCGACCCGGGGCACCTGCCGCATGTCTTCGACCGCTTCCGCTCCTTCCGGCCGCGGCGGAGCGAAACGGCGGAACAAAGCGAGCGCCCGCACGCCGGCACCGGCCTCTGCGTCGTCAAATGCATCGCGGAGGGACTCGGCGGCCATGTCGCGGCGGCGAACCGCGCCGAGGGCGGCTTCAGCCTGCGCGTCGTCCTGCCGGCAGCCTAGCGGCCTTTACCCGATCTTTACCCTGGCGAGCCCGAGGCCTGGTGCGGGCGGACGACCGTTAGGGAAGGGTAAAGCTGGGTGGCGGACACTCCCGTTCGGGCCGGCGTTCTGCGCCGGCCGTGGCCGAACGAGCGTGGGGAAATTTCTGTCGATGGACACGGTATTGCGGCAGGCGGCGGCCGAGCGGCCGTTGGTCGTCGACCTCGACGGCACGCTCATCAAATCCGATTTGCTGATCGAATCCTTCTTCGCTTTGCTGTCGTCGCGGCCGTTAAGCGCATTGCGCGCCGTGGCGGCGCTGCGGCATGGCAAGGCCGCGCTCAAGGCGGCGATCGCGGCCGAAACCAGCATCGATTTCCATTCCCTGCCGTTCAACGAGGAGTTGCTGGCGCTGCTCCGCGCCGAAAAGGCCAAGGGCCGGCCGATCTATCTCGCCTCCGCCGCCGACCGATCGCTGGTCGAGGCGGTCGCCGGATCGCTCGACTTGTTCAACGGCATTTTCGCCTCGGACGGCCGGACCAACCTCTCGGGCGCCGTCAAGGCGGCACGGCTGGTCGAAGCCTTCGGAATCGGCGGCTTCGACTATGCCGGCAATGGCCGTGCCGACATGGCGGTGTGGGAGAAGGCGCGCGGCGTGCTCGTCGTCGGCGCGTCCGCCGCACTGCATCGCGACGCCGCCGCGCGTTTCGCGGAAATACGCGTTCTCGATGAGCGCCGGCCCAAGTTGCGCGACTACCTCCGCGCGCTGCGCGTCCATCAATGGCTCAAGAATCTGCTGATCTTCGTGCCGGCGGCGGCGGCGCATCGCTTTGACGTTTCCGCCGCAATTCCGCTGCTGCTCGCCTTCCTGAGCTTCAGCCTCTGCGCCTCCAGCGCCTATCTCGTCAATGATCTGCTCGATCTGCACAACGACCGCGGACATTCGACCAAACGAAATCGCCCGCTCGCCGCTGGCCGCATACCGCTCTGGCATGCGATCTTGATGGCCCCGGTTCTGCTGGCGGCAGGAATGGCGCTGACCCTGGCCGCACCGCGCGATTTCGCGTTGCTGCTCGGCGGCTATTACGTCCTGACCATGACCTATTCGTTGTGGCTCAAGCGCAAGGTAACGATCGATCTGCTGACGCTCGCCTGTCTCTACGGCCTGCGCCTGATCGGCGGCAGCCTGGTGCTGGCGGTGCCGCTGTCGCCGTGGTTCGTCGCCTTCTCGATCTTTCTCTTCCTCAGCCTGGCCATCATCAAGCGCTGCACCGAGGTGATCGACCGCATCGAGAAAGGCAAGGGCGACCCCGCCGGGCGCGGCTACATCCTGCGCGACCTGCCGATGCTCGAGGCGATGGCCGCGGCCAGCGCCTATGTCGCGGTGATGGTCTTCGCCTTCTACATCAACAGCCCGGCGGTCACCGAGCTTTACCGCAATCCGGTCTATCTCTGGGCGATCTGTCTGGTGCTGTTCTACTGGATCAGCCGCATCCTGCTGATGACCCATCGCGGCGAGATGCACGACGATCCGGTGGTATTCGCCGCCAGCGACCCGAAGAGCATAGTCTGCGGCGTCCTCGTGCTGGCGATCGCCGCCTTCAGCGTCTGACCTGATGTCCCGCCGTATCGGTATCGCGGCGCTTTATGCGTGCTTCGCCGCGCTGGCGACGCTGGTCAATCTGGCGAGCCAGTGGACCAGCCTCGCCATCTATCGCGGAAACTTCGCCCTGCTCGTCGCGATGGCGTTCGGCACCATGACCGGCCTTGCCATTAAATACGTTCTCGACAAGCGCTGGATCTTCCGCGATCCGGCGCGTGGCGCCGTCGCCCATATGCGCAAATTCTCCTTCTATACCCTGATGGGGGTTGCCACGACGGCGCTCTTCTGGCTGACCGAGCTCGGCTTCGACATCCTGAGCCCGGGCGGCAGGCTGCGTTTCGTCGGCGGGGCCATCGGCCTCGTCATCGGCTATACCGTCAAGTATCATCTCGACCGCCGCTTCGTTTTTGGAACCGCGCCATGATGCTGTCGGGTTGGGGCCGCTATCCGCGCGCCGAGTGCCGCGTGCTGGCTCCCCGCGATGGTGCCGAAGTGCTGGGCGCGATCGCCGCCAATGGCAGCCTGATCGCGCGCGGCAACGGCCGCTCCTACGGCGATTCCTCGCTCAATCCCGACGCCACGCTGGCGATGCGCCATCGCGATCGCTTTATCGCTTTCGATCCGACGACCGGCACGCTCACCGCGGAGGCCGGCGCGATGCTGGCCGACATCCTTTCGATCTTCGTGCCGCGCGGCTGGTTCCCGCCGGTCACTCCCGGCACCAAATACGTCACCTTGGGCGGCATGATCGCCGCCGACGTGCACGGCAAGAACCACCACAAGGCCGGCTCCTTCGGCGACCATGTCGAGCGTCTGGAACTGGCGCTGGCCGATGGCAGTGTCGTGACCTGCTCGGCGACCGAGAATGCCGAGCTCTTCGCCGCGACGCGCGGCGGCATGGGCCTGACCGGAATCATCCTGAGCGCCGCGTTCCGCCTGCAGCCCATCGAGACCAGCCTGATCCGGCAGGAGACGCTGCGCGCCCGCGACCTTAACGAGACCATGGCGTTGTTCGAGGATTCCAAGGATTGGAGCTATAGCGCCGCCTGGATCGACTGCCTGGCGATGAATGGCGGTCTTGGCCGTTCGCTGCTCTATCGTGGCGAGCATGCGCGCCGCGACGAGCTGCCGAGGAACCGACGCCGCAAGCCGCTCCATCTCCCGGTGCCGCGTACGCGCCGCGTGCCGGTGGATTTGCCGTCCTATGCACTCAACCGCTGGAGCGTCGGCGCCTTCAACGCGCTTTATTATCGTCACGGCGCCATCGGCAGCGAGCTCGTCGAATTCGACAATTTCTTCTATCCGCTCGACGCCATCCTCGAATGGAATCGCATCTACGGCCGTTCGGGCCTGGTGCAGTATCAATGCGTGCTGCCCAAGGATGCGTCCCGCGCCGGGCTCACGGCGCTGCTCGGCAAGATCGCCGCCTCGGGTGCCGCCTCGTTTCTCTCGGTGCTGAAGCTGCTCGGCCCGGGCCGCGGCATGCTGTCCTTCCCGCTCGAGGGTTACACCCTGGCGCTCGATTTTCGCGCCGATGCCGCCAATTTCGCGCTGCTGGCCGAGCTTGACGCCATCGTCGCGGCGCATGGCGGCCGGGTCTATCTGGCCAAGGATGCGCGCATGCCGGCGGCGATGGTGAGCGGCGGCTATCCGGCGCTGGCGCGCTTCAAGGCCGAGCGCCATCGCGCCGATCCGGCCAAGAAATTCGCCTCGCTGCAATCGCGGCGGCTCGGGTTATGAGCGCCGGCGCGGTCCTCATCCTGGGCGCGACGTCCGATATCGGCCGCGCCATCGCCCATGCCTACGGCAAATCCGGCCGACCGCTGATCCTCGCCGCGCGCAATGCCGCAAGGCTGCAGGCCGATGTCGCCGATCTGGCGATCCGCTACGGCGTCGCCGCCCGCCTCGCCGAATTCGATGTCCTCGATACCGCGCGCCACGCGGCGTTTCTCGACGGCCTCGGCGAGTTGCCCGGCACGGTGGTGTCCGTTATCGGATTCATGGGCGATCAGGCGAAATCCGAAACCGATGTCGCCGCCGCCGAGCTGGTGATGCACACGAATTACCTGGCCCCGGCGGCGCTGCTGGCAGAATTGGCCAACCGCATGGCGCGGCGCGGTTCAGGCACGCTGATTGGCGTCAGTTCGGTCGCCGGCGAGCGCGGCCGCGCCAGCAATTACGTCTACGGCTCCGCCAAGGCCGGGTTCACCGCCTTCCTATCGGGCCTGCGCAACCGCCTGGCGCGCCAGGGCGTCCAGGTCATCACGGTGAAGCCGGGCTTCGTCAACACCAGGATGACCGAGGGCATGAAGCTGCCCAAGGCGCTGACCGCGGATCCGGCGGAAGTCGGCGCGGCCGTGGTCAAGGCCGAATCGGCGGGACGCGATATCGTCTATGTGCGGCCGGTCTGGCGCTTGGTGATGCTGGCGATCCGCGTCCTGCCGGAGCGCATCTTCAAGAAAACCAAGCTCTAGCGGCGCCCATTCTGCGGGCGCCTGCGAAGCGCTAAAAAAGCGGGGCGGCCCCGAAACAGGAACCGCCCCAGTTTGCCACTTCGTTCGGCTTGCCGTTACTTCTTCAAACCTACCCTGTCGCCCGATCAGGTGTGGTGCACATGACCCGCCGCCTGGGCGATCGCGTTCTCGACATAGACATGCACCGTCTGCCCGCCGGTGGTCGTTCCCGCGAATTCCGCGAAGCCGACCATCTGGGTCTGCGTGCTGGTGCCGGCGGCCGCGCCGAAATTGCCCGCACCCGGCCCCTGCGTCGCGACTTGCGGGCTGCCGCTGACCACCACGCCGCTGATCGGAGTCCAGCTGCTGCCGCTCAAATTGACCGTATCGGCGGCCGTGCCGAGAACCCAAACCGCCAATGCGCCGCCGCCGATCGCCGGAATGATGCCCGGCTCGTTCCCGGCCAGATTGAAGACGGCGTCGGGCGTGAGCGTGATCGAGTTGGCGGCCGAGGGATTGGCACCGTCGCTCAAATCGAAGACCTGGATGTTCTGGACATTGCCGCCGGCGCCCGTCGTCAGCGTGCCGCCGGCATGGAAATCCAGATTCTGCGCCGCGGCGGTTTCGATGCCGAGCGTGTTGAGCCCGCCGCCGGTGCCGCCGTTGATGTCGAGGCCGGGAATGCCGTCGGTGAGATTGGTCGCGCTGCTCCAATCGATGACGTTGCTGGCGCCGGCGGCGCCGGAGCCGGCGATGGTGGTGCTGGTGGTGCCCGGCGTGCCGGCGAAGTTGAGCGTATCGGCGGTGGCGGTGGCGCCGCCGCCCATGCTGACGACCGCGCCGCCAGCCGTGTTGTCATAGAGGTAGCCGTAGGTTTCGGTGAGCCCGCTCAACGGATCGGTGTAGACCGCGGTGCTGCTCAGCGTCGCGAGCGCCGCCGTGGTGTTCTCCGACCCGAGAGCGTTTGAAGCGTTGCCGGTATCGCCGGGATCCTGGTTCGTGCCGGTCGCGCCGAGATTGGGGTTGACGATCATGCTCAATCCCTGCGTGCCGTTGTCGGTGAGCGTGGTCGAGCCGATGGCCGCCGTCTGGCCCTCGATGGTGACGCCGGTCACGGTGACGCTTGCCGTGCCGCTGCCCGGGACGATCTCGAGCGTGACCAGCGCCGGGTCATTGGGCTGGACAAAGGTGTCCGAACCCGCCGCGAAGGTCACCACGCCGTCGGCGCTGATCGTCGCCAATTGCTGGAAGCTGTGGCTCGGGTCGGCCGCGTCGGTATAGGTCAGCAACAGCTCGGGCGCCGTGCCGGGGCCCACCGTTTCGGTGACCGTGTTCGCCGTGCTGGTCGGCGCGTCGACGCCGTAGGTGCGCAGCAGGAACTGCGACGTGCCGGTCTCGAAGCCGTTGCTGGTGGTGACAAGGTAATCGTCAACCAGCGAGTAGCCGGTGCCCGGGATGTGGGAGATGTTGGCCGAGAGCTGGTCGCTGCCGAGCTGGCTCGCCAGCGCGTCGCCGGCGGGGGTCAGATTGTAGCTATAAACGCCGGTCGCGGTGTTGAGCGTCAAATTGCCGTAGAGGCCGACACCGGTGTTCGAGCCCGTATCGGGATCGTGGTAGGCGGTGATGAACGGCGCCGGCGAGGACGACACCACCGGCTGGCCGGTGACGTAATTCGTGTCGGTGAAATAATCGCCGGTGATCGGCAGCGCCGGATAGACGGTGTTCTGCACGTCCTCGCTGACCGCCAGGAACGTGCCCGGCGGCGGCGGGGTCGGCGGGCCCGGCGGTCCCGGCGGCGTGGGCGGCGAGCCGCCCGAGCCCTTGAGGAATTCAACGGTCAAGCCGAAGCCGGTCGGCGGCAGGGGGCCAAGGCCGTTGAGGCCCGGGCCGATCTCGCCGACATCGAAGGGCGAATAGGGAAAGCCGGTGTTGTAGATCGGCGTCGGCCCGGCGGTGGGATTGATCTCGCCGAGGCCGGGGAAGCACGGGCCGAAATCGCCGAGGTTGAAGGTGTGCAGCAGCTCGCTCGGCGTGATGATCGTGCCGTCGGGCAGCTGGAACGGGCTCGGCTGGGGACCGCACGGACCGACGATGTCGTGCAGCACCACCTGGGCGCCGTCGGGGAAGGTCAGCGTCACCGCGTTGTCGGCCCGCGTCGCCTGCAGATCGAGCGGATTGAAGTCGAAGATCAGCGGCTGGTTCGGCACGACCTCGATATCGACGCGCTGGCCGGCGGCCGGCTCATGCACGGCGACAGGCGCGCCGAGCGGGGCGTTGGGATTGATCGGCGGGCAGGGCGCCGGCGGGCAAGGGATCTCGGGCGCCGGACCGGCCTGCGGATTGATTTTCTGCAGGTGCTCGATGCCCCCCGTCTTGTGGATCATGTTGCCGGCGGCGTTGCCGCCGATGATCTTCATCAAATTATCCACGACGATTCTCCACTCTTCGCTATGTGCGGGTTAGATTTCGAGCGCGCCGGCCAAGCCGACGTGCCGGCTGACGGCCGACGCTGCGCGGCGCGCCCGCAACAGGCGCAGGAAACGCCGCCAGCCCGGGATCAGCAGCTTGCGCCGGATGATCACGGCAAAGCCCATGAACGCGCCGACCATGAGGTAGAGCGAGCCCGGCTCGGCCACGGTGATGCAGGCACCCGAGGCGTTGGTGATGCAGACCGATGCGCCGGGCGAGGCGAGGGCGAAAAAGGCCGTGCTGCCGGCGGTCAGGCCGCTGCCGAAGACCACGTCGCCGGTGTTGTTGTTTACGACGGTGAAATGGATGCACTGGCCGTTGCTGGTGATGCCTTCGTCGCCGGTGGCGCCGGTACAGGCCGTCGCTCCGAGCGAGGTATCGGCAAGCGTTTCGCCGGGGGAGATATCGAAGATCGGCAGGTCGCCGGTAAAGGCGGTGGCCACCATCAAATCGAAGATCGTCGAGCCGGTGGTGTTGGTGACGCCGACCAGCACGTTGCCGCTGACGTCGTAGCCGCTATTCGCGAAGACCGAGCCATTGGCAAGGTTGTAGACGGCCGAAACGGTGCCGTTCGCGTTGATCGTGAACGTCATGCTGCAGCCGGTGATCGAGGCCGCGGGCGAGCCGTAACTTAGCGAGGGGCAGACCGCGGCCGCGGCGGGCGTCGCGGAGAGAAAGGCGGAACCCAGCAGCAATCCGGCGACAGCCGGGACCGTCAGGGTCCAGAAACGAATATACGCAGACATGGCAGTCTCCTTCGGGTGGCAACCGAGGAGCGTTCTGCTCTATTAACCGTGTTGGTTTTCTGATTAACCATATATCACTCGAATCGGCATAACGCAAATACAGAATAAGACTTGAAGAAGATAAGTCTTAATACTGGTTAATTTTAATATTGGTTAACTTCGGCGGCGACGCGACGAGATTTTCGCGGCGTCGGAGGGATTTCAGCGCAGGACGATGTCGATCAAGTAAGCGGCGAAATCCACTGGCTTGAGTTTGAACGCGAGATTTTCCGCCGCCCCGGCCAGCGCGCGGGCGACCAGCATGTGGTTCTCGACATGGACAGGATCGACCTTGAAGAGGCCTGTCGTGTCGCGGATGCGCGGGTAGTATCGGGGGTCGAGCGCCTTTTCGCGGCGCGCCACCCGCTCGATCAGCGCCGTCTCGTCGGCGCCGTCCGGCGCGGGGGCCTGCTTGACCAGCTGCCAATCGTCCTCGCCTGCCCAGCCGCGCGCGATCAGCTCCTTTAGCTTCTCGTCGGTGCAGCCGAACTTGAAGACGTGCTTGCTCAGGCCGACATCGAACGCCCATTTGCCGAGCTTCGCGCTGCGTGCCACATAGATCGCGGCCATCCGGTTCTCCCCTCGACGCAATCCGAGCCATAACGCCGAGCCACGGCCCCGGTCAACCGATTCCGCTTGCCGCGCCGCGCACGCTTCCGATAAGAGCCCGGTATGCGGCGGACGCCCCCGACATCTCTCTTGGCCCCATTGGCGCTGGCGCTTCTGCTGGTCGTCTGCGCCGGCATCGACCGCGCCGCCGCCCGGACGTTCCGCTGGGCGAGCGATGCCGATGTCGCCGCGCTCGATCCCTATGCGCGGCAGGAAAGGTTTCTGCTCGCCTTCCTCGCCAATGTGTATGAGCCGCTGGTGCGGCGCGGCCCCGATCTGGCGATCGAGCCGGGGTTAGCGACGCATTGGTCGCAGGTGGCGCCTCTGGTCTGGCGCTTCAAGCTGCGCGACGACGTGCGCTTCGCCGGCGGCGAGCCGTTCGGCGCCGACGATGTCGTGTTTTCCTATGTCCGCGCGACGGCACCGACCTCCAAGCTTGCCGTGTCGCTGTCCGCCATCCGCGAAGTCCGTAGGGTCGACGACCACACGATCGACATCGTCACCGTGGCGCCCGATCCGATCCTTCCCGCGGAAATCACGCATTGGGCGATGATGAGCAAGGCCTGGTGCGCGGCGCATGACGCCGCGGCGCCGACCGATCTGGTCAAGGACGACGAAAATTATGCCGCCAGCCACGCCGACGGCACGGGTCCCTTCATGGTGGTCGAGCGCGTCGCGGGCGACCATACGGTTTTGGCGCCCAATCCCGGTTGGTGGGACCGACCGGAGCACAATCTCGACCGGGTGGAGTTCCGGCCGATCCCCGACGATTCGGCGCGCGTCGCCGCGCTATCCTCCGGCGCCGTCGACATGATTTACAGCGTGCCGCGCCAGGACATCGACCGCATCGCGCGCTCGCCCGGCCTGCGCATCGTGCACACCCCCGAGCTGCGGACGATCTTTCTGGGCTTCGACCAATCGAGCCGCGAGCTGCCCGACAGCGGCATCCACGGCCGCAACCCGTTCAAGGACCGCCGCGTCCGCGAGGCCTTCAGCCGCGCGATCGACGAGCCGGGCATCGTTGCCAAGGTGATGCGCGGCCTCGCCACGCCGGCGGCGCTCCTCGTCGGGTCGGGCGTCAACGGCTTCGACGCCGCGCTCGACGAGCGCCCGGCCTACGACCCCGCGGCGGCGCAACGCCTTCTCGACGAGGCCGGTTATGCGCGCGGCTTCTCGCTCGACATGGATTGCCCGAACGACCGCTATATCAACGACGAGACGATCTGCCAGGCGGTGGCGGCGGATCTCGCCAAAATCGGCATCCGCGTCAAGCTCACCGCGCAGACGCGCGCGCTCTTCTTCGGCAAGATATTCGATCCGGGCTACGGCTCGAGCTTCTATCTGATGGGCTTCACGCCGGCGAATGCCGATGCGGCGAGCGCCTTGGTCAATCTGGCGGCGTCGCGCAGCGACGCCCTCCACACCGGCGAATTCAACATCGGCGGCTATGCCAATCGCGACCTTGATGCGCTGATCCAGCGCGCCCAGCTCGAGGCGAATCCGGCCGCGCGAACCGGGCTGTTGCGGCGCGCGCTTGCCATGGTGAAGGACGATTACGCCTATATCCCGCTGCACCAGCAAGGCGTCGTCTGGGCGGTGCGCGACGGGGTCGAGCTCGTGCAGCGCGGCGACGACAGCTTTCCGCTGCGCTACGTCAGGATGAAATAAGCCTCACGCGCCTTCGGCGATGATCCGCTCATAGGCCGGAATGGTGAGGAATTCGGGGAAGCGCTCCGCCTCGATCAGATCGACGACGATTTTCGCCGCGTCGTCATAGCGTCCGTCGGCGTAAGCCGGCTCGCCGACCATCGCCTTGAGCTTGTCGAGCTCCTCGTCGAGCAGCTTGCGGCAGAGAGCTCGGTCGATATGTCGGCCATCCGCGAGCTTGGCGCCGTGACGGATCCATTGCCACACCTGGGCGCGACTGATTTCAGCGGTCGCGGCGTCCTCCATCAGGTTATAGAGCGGCACGCAGCCGGTGCCGCGCAGCCAGGCTTCGAGATAGCCGATGGCGACATTGAAGTTCTGGCGCAGCCCCGCCTCGGTGATCGAGCCCTCGGGCACCCGCAGAAAATCCTCGGCCGTGACATGCACATCCTGGCGCTTGCGCGCGATCTGGTTCGCTTCGGGCATTTCCGCGTCGAAGACCGCCTTGGCGAGGCCGACCAGGCCCGGATGCGCGACCCAGGTGCCGTCATAGCCGTCGCCCGCCTCGCGCAGCTTGTCGGCGCGGACCTGCGCCATGGCCGCGTCGTTGGCCGCGGGATCGTTGCGGATCGGTATCTGCGCCGCCATGCCGCCCATGGCGTGCACGTTGCGGCGGTGGCAGGTCTTGATCAGGTGCAGGCTATAGGAGCGCAGGAAATGCGTCGTCATGCCGATTTTCACGCGGTCGGGCATCACCGCTTTCGGATCCTCCGCGAATTTCTTGATGAAGCTGTAGATGTAGTCCCAGCGGCCGCAATTGAGCCCGGACGAATGGTCGCGCAACGCGTAAAGGATCTCGTCCATTTCGAAGGCGGCCATGATGGTTTCGATCAGCACGGTCGCCTTGATCGTGCCCCTGGGCAGGCCCAGCGCCTTCTGGCTGTGCAGAAACACGTCGTTCCATAGCTTGGCCTCGAAGCGGTTTTCCATCTTCGGCAGATAGAAATAGGGGCCGCTACCGCGCTTCAGCAGTTCCTTCGCATTGTGGAAGAAATAGAGCCCGAAATCGAAGAAGGCGCCGGCCATCGGCGCGCCGTCGACCAGGACATGGGCCTCGGGCAGATGCCAGCCGCGCGGCCGGACCAGCAGCGTCGCGGTCTTCGGGTTGAGCGTGTAGTGCTTTTTCGTCTGCGGATCGTCGAAGGCGATGGTGCGCTTGACCGCCTCGCCGAGATTGATCTGGCCTTCGATCAGATTGTCCCAACTCGGCGTATTGGCGTCCTCGAAATCCGCCATGAAGACGTTGGCGCCGCAATTGAGCGCGTTGATGACCATCTTGCGGTCGGTCGGGCCGGTGATCTCGACCCGGCGATCGAGTAGATCCTGGGGCAACGCGGCCACCGTCCAGTCGGCCTCCCGCAAGCTGCTTGTCTCGGCGGGAAAATCGGGCTTCCAGCCCGCATCGAGCTTGGCCTGGATTTCGGCGCGAAGCCGGAGGAGGCGTGCGCGCTCGGCGCCGAATTTGCGCTCGAGCTCGGCGACGAAGGCGACCGCCTCGGGCGTCAGAACGCGCTCATAGCCGGGCTTGATCGCAGCCCTGATCTCGACGCCGTCGGGGATCGCATTGGCTTGTGCCGACATCGTTTACGCTCCGGAAGAGAAGAAATAGCTACCGGCGGCCGAATGGCCGCTGACAGCCCCCTCTGTCCGAAGAACCTGAAAGATTGACCGGCGGAGTATCGTCCGACCGGCTTACCTCGTCGGTGAGGCGCCCCGCCCGCTGGGCGATGCGCCTGCTTTCCAGAGTGCCGTTCCCTGCCGGTCCTTTTGCCTGAGAGTTTCCGGGGCGGTT
>DASRKX010000006.1:0-25828 GCA_035648735.1 Allostellaceae bacterium | reverse complement strand
CGGCTGCGACAAGTCGCTGCCCGGGCTGATGATGGCGATGCTGCGCCTCAACGTGCCGGCGGTGTTCATGTATGGCGGCTCGATCCTGCCCGGCCGCTTTCAGGGCCGCGACGTCACCATCGTCGACGTCTTCGAGGGTGTCGGATTGCACAATGTCGGCAAGATGAGCGACGCCGAGCTGCACGAGCTCGAATGCAACGCCTGTCCGTCCGGCGGCTCGTGCGGCGGGCAGTTCACCGCCAACACCATGGCCTGCGTCTCGGAAGCGCTCGGCTTGGCGCTACCCGGCTCGGCGGGCACGCCAGCGCCGTATGAATCGCGCGACGCCTGGGCGGAGGCCTCGGGCGAGGCGGTGATGCGGCTCATCCGCAGCCAGCTTCGCCCGCGCGACATCGCCACCCGCAAGGCGTTCGAGAACGCCGCCACCGTGGTCGCCGCCTCGGGCGGCTCGACCAACGCGGCGCTGCATCTGCCGGCGATGGCGAGCGAGGCCGGCATCGATTTCGACATCCACGCGGTCGGCAAAATCTTTCAGCGCACGCCCTATATCGGCGACTTCAAGCCGGGCGGCAAATACGTGATGAAGGATCTGCACGCGATCGGCGGCGTGCCGGTGCTGATGAAGGCGCTGCTCGATGGCGGCTTCCTGCACGGCGACTGCATGACCGTCAGCGGCAAGACCATCGCCGAGAATTTGAAGGACACGGTGCTGCCGAAGAACCAGGACGTGGTGCACAGCACGAAAAAGCCGCTGGCCAAGACTGGCGGGCTTATCGTGATGAAAGGCAACCTCGCGCCGCAGGGCGCGATCTGCAAGGTCGCCGGCATGCAGAACGAAAATCTGAAGTTCCGCGGTCCAGCACGCGTCTTCGATTGCGAGGAGGATTGCTTCGCTGCGGTCGAGGCAAAGAAATACAAGAAGGGCGATGTGCTGGTGATCCGCTATGAAGGGCCGCGCGGCGGCCCGGGCATGCGCGAGATGCTGTCGACCACTGCGGCGCTCTACGGCCAGGGCGCCGGGCACGACGTGGCGCTGATCACCGACGGGCGTTTCTCCGGCGGCACGCGCGGCTTCTGCATCGGCCATGTTGGTCCAGAAGCTGCTGTCGGCGGTCCGATCGGCTTGCTGAAAGATGGCGACATCATCGTCATGGACGCGGTCAAGGGTACGCTCGCGGTCGAGCTTTCCAACGCCGAGCTGGCCAAACGGCGCAAGGCGTGGAAGCCGCGCAAGACCGACTACCAGTCGGGCGCGATCTGGCGCTACGCGCAGACCGTCGGCGACGCCGAGAAGGGTGCGGTCGTCCATCCCGGAGCCAGGGTGGAAACTCACGTCTTTGCCGACATCTGATCGACCAGGGGATCGGCGCGCGGCGCTGATTGCCGGCGCGGCGATCTATGTATTGGCGCTGGCGCTACGGCTGCTGCCGGTCTTCGTCTTTCCGTCGATCCATTACCCCGACGAGATCTTCCAGGCGGTCGAGCAGGCGCATCGCCTGGTCTACGGCACCGGCCTGGTGCCCTGGGAATTCGTCTACGGCACGCGCTCCTGGCTGCTGCCCGGCACCATCGCCTGGCTGATGGAATTCGCCCGGCTTTTCGGCGACGGGCCGGATTTCTACATGCCGGTGATCGGCATCACCTTCGCCGCGTTGTCGGCGTCGAGCGCGCTCTGCGCTTTCCTGTGGGGAAGGCGCTTCTACGGCATGCCGGGCGGCCTCGTCGCCGGCGCCTTTGCGGCGCTTTGGATCGATCTGGTCTATTTCGCGCCGCATCCCTTGAGCGAGGTCGCCGCCACGCATGTGTTGGTGATCGGCGCCTATCTCGCGCTGCCGGGCTTTGTCGTTACGGATCGAGAACGACTCGTGGCGGCGGGTTTCCTGCTCGGCCTCGCGACGCTGCTCCGCATCCAGCTGGCGCCCGCCGCGGCGCTGATCGCGCTGTGGCCGCAGGGCGGCATGTCCTCGCTCAAGATGCGGCTGCCCTGGCTCGTCGCCGGCGGCGCGGCCATGGCCATTCTCTACGGCGCGCTCGACGCTGCGACCTGGGGCACGCCTTTCGAATCGATCTGGCGCAATATCGTCGTCAATCTCTATTACCGCGTCAGCGAGAATTGGGGCATCGAACCCTGGTTCTTCTACATCGACGATCTCTTCGCCTATTGGACGGCGCTCGCCGTCATCGTCCTGGTGCTGGCACGCTTCGGCGCCTATCGCGTGCCGTGGCTGGGCAGCGCCGCGCTGGTGATCTTTGCCGTCCATTCGCTGATCGGCCACAAGGAATGGCGCTTCGTTTACCCCGCGTTGCTGTTGGCCGTGCTTTCCGCCGGCATCGGCCTGGCGCACGGGCTGGCTTGGCTGGCGAAGCGCCGCAACCGGGATGGCGTTTTGCCCGGCGCCGCGGCGGTGGCGATCGCGTTGGTCGCGTTGGCTTCCGGCGGGCTCGCGACGACGGAGAACTACCGCGCGCTCTGGACCACGCGTGCCGACATCGTGCGCGCATCGGCGCTGATCGCGCATCTGCCTGATGTCTGCGGCATCGAGCTCGATGGCATCCACTGGTCGAATTCGGGCGGCTACAGCCTGATGCACCGCGACGCGCCGATCTATTGGTTCGGCGCCGAGGATTTCGTCGCGCATCAGGACGCCTTCAACATCGTGCTCGCCTACGACCGGAAAGCGCCGCCGCCTTTTGTCGAGCAAGCCTGCTTCGGCCGCTTCTGCGTGGCACAGCGGCCGGGCGTCTGTGCGCGCTGGCCGATGACGTTGCCCGAGACGCCGCCCGGCCTCGAGCAAATCGCCCCGGCGGTGCGACGTTGAAATCCGCTTGCCGCCGCGGGCCAAGGGCGTCTAGCTAAGGTATGAACCGCAAAACCCTGCGCAGCGCCTCCGACCTGGTCGGCGCCGGCCTCGTGCCCAAGGCGCGCGCCGCCGCGATCGGGCGCGTCGCGCGCCGCTTCTCTGTCGCTGTCACGCCCGGGATCGCGGCTCTGATCGGCGACCCCGAGGATCCCCTGGGACGGCAATTCGTGCCGCGCGAGGAAGAACTTCGCACCGCGCCGGAGGAGCGCATCGACCCGATCGGCGATCAGCGCTTCTCGCCGCTCAAGGGCATCGTCCACCGCTATCCCGACCGGGTGCTGCTGACGCCGACGCATCTCTGCGCGGTCTATTGCCGCTTCTGCTTCCGGCGCGAGAAGGTCGGGCGCGGCGACGAGGAGCTGCGCATCGCCGAGCTTGACGCGGCGCTCGGTTACATCCGCTGCCACGAGGAGATCTGGGAGGTCATCGTCACCGGCGGCGATCCGTTCCTGCTCTCGCCGCGGCGGCTTGGTGCGCTGGTCCGGGCGCTCGACCGCATTCCGCATGTCGCGGTCATCCGCTTCCACACCCGCATGCCGATTGCCGACCCGAAACGTGTCAACGCGGCGCTGGTCTCCGCTCTCGCGGCAAAAAAGGCGATCTATGTCGCGATCCACGCCAATCATCCGCGCGAGCTGACCGCCGCCGCCAAGGCGGCCTGCGCCCGCCTTGGCAAGGCGGGCATTCCACTTCTGGCGCAGACCGTGCTGCTCAAGGGCGTCAACGACGATGCCGCGACACTGGAGCAATTGTTCCGCGGTCTGGTGGCGATGCGGGTCAAGCCCTACTACCTGCACCACGCCGATCTCGCCCGCGGCACGGCGCATTTCCGTACCACGCTGGCGACCGGCCGGGATTTGATGCGCCAGCTGCGCGGCCGGGTATCGGGATTGTGTCAGCCGGGCTATGTGCTCGACCTGCCTGGCGGCTACGGCAAGGTGCCGGTCGGGCCCGACTATGTGGGCCTGGACGGTGCTGCGGGCGAATGGTCCATCGCCGATTATCGCGGCGTCCGGCACCCCTACCGCGACTCGGCCTCGGATTGACTTTTAATGGAATCAAGGCTTTAGCCGAGTGTGACCGGAGCGCCACGGCGGCGGAAAATAGCCAAGACCGCCTTGCGAATCAGCAACTTGACCGATAAATTGGAGCGGTAAGTGGGGAAGACGCAGCGTCGGCCTGTGGCCGCCGCTGCCATGGGTTTGTATGTTTTTGGTGCATTTAGATCAGGTAGCGACATGATCCGCGTCGCCCGCAGGATTGCCGTATCGAGCGCTCTGGCGCTGGCTGCCATCTTCGGTTTCGCGGCCGCAATGGCGCACGCCGAGGACAGCGCCTATTCGGGCGCGCTGGTGCGCGGTGGCGCGCCGCTGCCGCAATTCCAGTTGAACTTTCCCTCGAGCTCGGGCCTGCATCAGCAAGCCCTGCCGGCCGGCAATCTCGAGATCGCGCTGACCTCGCCGAACAAGGGCGTCTTCAGCTTCCTGTTTTCGCCGCGCGCTCAGATCGGCCGCAACAGCGACGAGGCGACCGGCACCAGCCGCAATCTTGCGGGGTTGAACTGGAACGTGTTTCAAGCTGACCGGTTCTACGGCGGTTTCGGCTTCAGCGGCAGCTTCATCAATCCGCAGACCGACGATCCGCTACACCGCGCGGTCACCGGCTCGCCGCTGGCGCTGCACGGCACCTTGCAGCTCGGCTATCAGCTCGGCGAGCAGCAGAATTTGTCGCTATCCTTCGACCGCGCCCGCAACTCGGATTTCAGCACCGACCGCGGCGAGCTGGGCGACAATTTCCGCTTGGGCTACGGCCTCCGCTTCTAAGCCAAGCGTCTTTTTCGAAAATCACCGCGCCGGGTCGATCGCGCACCAGATCGGCGTGTGATCCGACGCCTTCTCGCGCGCGCGCGGCGTCTTGTCGATGTCGCAGGCCGCCAGCCGGTCGGCCGCTTGGGGCGATAAAAGGAGGTGGTCGATCCGCAGTCCTTCGTCGTTCTGATAGCGGCGGTTCATATAATCCCAGAAGGTATAGCGGTGCGCTTCCAGGTGAAGCGATCGAAAAGCGTCGGTCAATCCCTGATTGAGCAGCGTGCGGAACAGTGCGCGCGATTCCGGCCGGCACAGCGCGTCGCCTTGCCAGCCGACCGGATCGTAGACGTCGTCGTCGGTCGGGCAGACGTTGAAGTCGCCGGCGAGAACGAAGGGCAACTCGCGGTCGAGCAGCCGACGCGTATGCTGCGCGAGCCGCCGCATCCAGGCGAGCTTATAGTCGTATTTGTCGCCCGGCGCGGGATTGCCGTTCGGCAGATAGATCGAGGCGATGCGCAGATCGCCGATCGTCGCCTCGATATAGCGCGCGTGGCTGTCCTTGTCGTCGCCGGGCAGCGTGGTGACGATGTCGCGAGCCGGCTCGCGCGACAGGATGGCGACGCCGTTATAGCTTTTCTGGCCGATCACCGCCGCGCGGTAGCCGAGCGCCTTCAATTCCAGCGCCGGAAAATTCGCCGTCTCGCATTTAATTTCCTGCAGGCAGACGACATCCGGCTGCGTATCTTTCAGCCAATCGAGCAGATGGCCGAGGCGCGCCTTGACCGAGTTGACGTTCCAGGTCGCGATCTTGGTCAAGGAGGGAGCCCGAGGGGCGGCGAGGAACGCTCAGCCGACCGAGAATGAATTGCCGCAGCCGCAGGACGAGGCGGCGTTAGGGTTCTTGACCTGGAAGGCGGCGCCCATCATGTCTTCGACGAAATCGATCTCGGCACCGTTGAGCAGCCCGAGCGAGGTCTCGTCGATCACGAGCTGCACGCCGTCGAGCTCGAAGATGCTGTCCTCGGGCTGGCGCTGGTCGTCGAAGCTGAAGCCGTATTGGAAGCCGGAACAGCCGCCGCCGGACACGGCGAGCCGCAGGAAGGCCTGGGGCAGGTTTTCCTGGGCCTTCAATTCCTTGACCCGCTTGGCCGCGCTCGGGCTCAGGCTGACACGGGCCTCGTTCGTTGTGGTGGTACCGTCTTCGGCCATGGTCGGGACTCCGGATTAGCCTGTCTTATGTGGGGATTATAGCCGATTTGTCAAACCGCGGCGTTGCGCCGATTAAGGCCGAGGATTAGCTTCCCGCCATGAATGTCGAGCCCCCGGTCGTGGCGCCGCTTGCCCCTTATGCCTCGATGCCGGACCAGAGCCGCGGCCGACTCCATAAGGAGCCTGAAAGCCCGAGTCGCACGCCGTTCCAGCGCGACCGCGACCGCATCATCCATTCGACGGCCTTCCGGCGTCTGCAATACAAGACCCAGGTCTTCGTCTATCACGAGGGCGATCATTACCGCACCCGGCTGACGCACAGCCTCGAAGTGGCGCAGATCGCGCGCAGCCTGGCGCGGGCGCTGGACCTGAACGAGGATCTCGCCGAGGCGCTAGCGCTGGCGCACGACCTCGGCCACACGCCCTTCGGCCATGCCGGCGAGGAGGCGCTCGACCAGGCCATGCGCCAATACGGCGGCTTTTCGCATAACGACCAGACGCTGCGCATCCTGACGTCGCTCGAGCACCGCTACGCGGATTTCGATGGGCTCAACCTGACCTGGGAAACGCTCGAAGGCACCGTCAAGCATAATGGGCCGATCAAGTCGCCGCTCTCTGAGACCATCGCCGGCTACAACGCGCAGCACGATCTGGCGCTCGACACTTGGCCCTCGGCCGAGGCGCAGGCGGCGGCGCTGAGCGACGACATCGCCTATGACAATCACGACATCGACGACGGCTTCCGCGCCGGGCTGTTTACCTTGGACGATCTCCGCGACGTGCCGTTGATCGGGCCGCTGCTCGCCGAGGTGCGTGCGCGCAACCGCAAGATCGAGGATTCGCGTCTGATCCACGAGGCCATCCGCCGGCTGATCGACCGCATGGTGAGCGACGTGGTCGGCGAAACCCAGCGGCGGATTGTCAAAGCCGGAATCGGCTCGCCGACAGCGGTGCGCCAGCAGAGCGCGGCGCTGGTGTCGTTCTCGGATGCGATGCGCGACCAGGAAAAGGGCCTGCGCGCATTCCTCTTCGAGCGCATGTACCGGCACTACCGCGTTAACCGCATGTCGTCGAAGGCGCGGCGCATCGTCGCCGAGCTGTTCGAGATTTTCACGCGTGAGCCCGATTGCCTGCCGACCGAATGGCGCGAGCTGACCGACAAGAACGATCCGGCCAAGACCGCGCGCATCGTCGCCGATTACATCGCCGGCATGACCGACCGCTTCGCGCTCGACGAGCATCGCCGCCTGTTCGACGAATACCGCACGACGTGATGAACCTGTTCCGGGATTTCCATGGCCGCATCGCGGCCGAGATCGAGGCGCTCGCGGCCGAGGGCGCCTGGGCTCCCGGCCTCGACACCTCGCGCATCTCGGTCGAGCCGCCGCGCGATCCGGCGCATGGCGACGTCTCGGCTAACGCGGCGATGGTGCTGGCCAAGGCCGCCGGCATGAAGCCGCGCGACTTTGCCGAAAAGCTGCGGCCGCGGCTCGCCAGACTCGAGCACGTCGTCTCGGCCGAAATTGCGGGCCCGGGCTTTATCAATCTGAAGCTGACCGACGATTTCTGGCAGGCGCGGCTTGGCGATATCCTGCGCGCCGGCCCGACCTACGGCGATTCAAAGCTGGGGCGGGGGCGGAAAGTGAACGTCGAATACGTTTCGGCCAATCCGACCGGCCCGCTCCATGTCGGCCACGGACGGGGCGCCGTGATCGGCGACGTGCTGGCGGCGCTCCTGGAGAAATCCGGCTTCAACGTGACGCGCGAATATTATGTCAACGATTCCGGCGCGCAGATCGATGCACTCGCGCGCTCCGCCCATCTACGCTATCGCGAGGCGCTCGGCGAGACGATCGGCGCCATCCCGGAAGGTCTCTATCCCGGCGACTATCTTGTCGCGGTTGGCCGGGGGATGGCCGAGCGCGACCACAGGAAGTGGCTCGATAAGCAGGAATCCGAGTGGCTGCCGGCGTTCCGCGATTTCGCCACGACGGAGATGCTGGCCCTGATTCGCGCCGATCTCGCGGCGCTCGGCATCGCGCACGCGTTGTTCGTCTCGGAACGCCAGATCGTCAAATCCGGCGCCATCGAAACGACCCTCGCCAAGCTGGAGCGGCAAGACCTTATCTATGTCGGCACGCTGGAGCCGCCGAAGGGCATGCTGCCCGAGGATTGGGAGGCGCGGCCGCAGACGCTGTTCCGCTCGACCGCTTTCGGCGACGATGTCGACCGGCCGCTGAAAAAATCAGACGGCTCGTGGACCTATTTCGCCGCCGACATCGCCTATCATAACGACAAGGTGCAGCGCGGCTTCCATGAATTGATCGACGTCTGGGGCGCCGATCATGGCGGCTATGTCAAGCGCATGCAGGCCGCGGTCAAGGCGCTGAGCGAGGGCAGCGCGGCGCTCGACGTCAAGCTGTGCCAGTTGGTGAATTTGCTCGACAAGGGCGAGCCGGTGAAGATGTCGAAGCGCGCTGGGAATTTCGTCACGCTGCGCGAGGTCGTCGACCAGGTCGGCAAGGACGTCTTCCGCTTCGTCATGTTGACGCGGCGCAACGACCAGGCGCTCGATTTCGACTTCGCCAAGGTGGTCGAGCAGTCGAAGGACAATCCGGTGTTCTACGTGCAATACGCCCATGCACGGGCGCGTTCGGTGTTGCGCCTGGGTGCGACGTCGCTGCCCGGAGCAGATTTGTCGCTCATGGCGCTCGCGGCCGGCCCGTTGCAATTGCTGACCGAGCCCGACGAGCTTGCCCTCATCCGCCAGATGGCGCATTGGCCGCGGCTGGTCGAGGGCGCCGCCGAGATGCACGAGCCGCACCGCATCGCCTTCTATCTGCAGGAAGTCGCCGCCGGATTCCATGCGCTGTGGAACAAGGGCCGCGACGACGCCACGCTGCGCTTCCTCATCGAGGGCAAGCGCGAACTGACCTTGGCGCGGCTGGCGCTGGTCCAGGCACTGGCAACGATCATCGCCTCGGGCCTCGCCGTCTTTGGCGTAACCCCCGTCGAGGAGATGCGCTGATGTCGCGCCTCGATATCGATCCCGAGGATCGCCGGCCGCTGCGCGATGGCGCGCGTGCGCCGCGCGAACCGCTTTCGCGGCAACGGCCGCGCCGCTTCTGGGTGCGGCCGCTGAAGGCGGTCGCCGTCGCGCTCATCCTCATCGCCGCCGCCTGGGGCGTGCGCACCGTGAACCAGTACATCCTCGCGCCGCCGAACCAGGAGGCTGCGGTGCCGACTTTCGGTCCCGATCAGGCGCCATTCAAGGTCGCGCCGGCGCAGCCCGGCGGCATGCAGGTGCCGAACCAGGATTCGATCGTGCTCAACGGCGAGGGCGCCAATCCGAAGGTCGAGCAGCTTCTGCCGCCGCCCGAGGCGCCGCTGCCATCGCCGCAGCCGCCGCAGATGGCTACGACCGTGGAAGTGCCGCAACCGGTGTCACCGCCGAGCAACACGCCGCCAGCTCTCATGCCCGATCAATCGCCGCCGCCGCCCGTCATGCCGACCGTTGCGGCGCCAACCGTCGCGGTGCCATCCCTTGCGCCCGCGGCGCCGGTTACCTCCTCGCGGCAAGCGACGGCGCCGCCGATTCCGGTGACGCCGGGAAATTCGGTGCCGGCAACCGTTGTTCCGGCAATGCCCGTCAAACCGCCGCCACAGCAAGCCACCGCGCCGCCGCCTGCCGCGATCCAGGCGCCGGCCGCGCTCGCCGGCAAGGGCTGGTTCCTGCAGCTCGGCGCCGTGCGCTCGACCGAAGCGGCGCAGCAGGAATGGAACCACCTCAAGGGCGCGCAGGGCGATCTTCTCGGCGCGCTCGCCGCCAATGCCGTGCGCGTCGATCTCGGCGACCGCGGCATCTTCTATCGCATTGTCGCGGGGCCGATCGCCGATGAATCCGCCGCGACGCGGACCTGCAACGTTCTTAAGCAACGCAATGTCGGCTGCATCCTCCTCAAGCCGTAAGCCGCTCGCGGCAATTTTCGGCTTGAGCGGCACCGTCCTGTCGGCGGACGAGCGCGCATTCTTCCGCGATGCCGATCCGCTCGGGTTCATTCTCTTCCAGCGCAATTGCGACAATCCCGAACAGGTCACACGGCTGGTGGCGGAGCTGTGCGGCTGCGTCGGCCGCGGCAACGCGCCCGTGCTGATCGATCAGGAGGGTGGACGCGTGACCCGCCTGAAGCCGCCGCACTGGCGCGAATATCCGTCGGCGGCTTTGCTCGCCGCGTCGTCCGCGCCGCGCGAGGCGGTATTCCTCGGCGCGCGGCTGATCGCCGACGATCTGGCGGCGCTCGGCATCACGCTTGACTGCATGCCCGTGCTCGACCTTCCGGTCGTCGGCGCCGATGCCATCATCGGCGACCGCGCCTATTCGTCGCGGCCGGAAACGGTGAGCGAACTCGGCCGCGCGGCCTGCGAGGGCTTGTTGCGGGGCTGTGTGCTCCCCATCATCAAGCATATGCCGGGGCATGGCCGTGCCACGGTGGACAGCCACAAGGCGCTGCCCGTGGTCGAGACCTCCCGCGAAGAATTGGAGACCACCGACTTTGCGCCGTTCCGGGCCCTGCGCGACATGAACTGGGCGATGACGGCGCATATCGTCTACCGGGCGATCGACGAGGACCGGCCGGCGACGCTGTCGTCACGGCTGATCGCCGGCACGATTCGGGCTAGCATTGGCTTCGATGGCGTGTTGATTTCGGACGATCTGTCGATGGCGGCGCTGCCCGGTACGCTCCCCGAGCGGGCGGCGGCGGCGCTGGCGGCGGGCTGCGACCTGATTTTGCATTGTAACGGCGATCGGACGGAAATGACGGGAATCGCGGGATCCATTGCGGCTTTGACCGAAGCGGCGTCGCGCCGCGTTACGGTCGCCGAGGCGCGCCGGCGCGGCGCGGCCATGCCGTTCGACCGCCGCCAGGCTGAGACTCGATTCGCCGAACTCGTGGCGGTACGCGCCTAATGCCGACCGATTTCAGCGCGCTGCTGCAAACGATCACCGTGGTGGCGCTGCCGGCGATCTTCGCCATCACCTTCCACGAGGCGGCGCACGGCTTCGTCGCATACCGGCTCGGCGACGATACGGCGATGCGCATGGGCCGCGTCACCCTCAATCCCATCCGCCATATCGATCTTTTTGGTACGGTGATCATGCCGCTGCTGCTTTTCCTGGGCTCGGGAGGGCAGTTCCTCTTCGGTTACGCCAAGCCGGTGCCGGTCGCCTTCGACCGGCTGCGCCATCCGCGCCGCGACATGGTCTGGGTCGCGCTCGCCGGCCCGGGAATTAATATCGTGCTCGCGGTTCTGTCGGCCCTGCTCTTCTATACGGTGCCTTATGTGCCGGAATGGGGGCGCCAATGGTTCGCCCACAATCTCGAATTCTCGGTCGAGATCAACGTCATCCTCGCGGTGTTCAACATGATACCGCTGCCGCCGCTCGACGGCGGGCGCGTCGCGGTCGGCTTGCTGCCCGACGCGTTGGCGCTGCCCTTGGCGCGGATGGAGCGCTACGGCATGCTGGTCCTCATCACCGCGATCTTTCTGTTGCCGATGATCGGCGCGCGGATGGGCATGGATTTGAATGTCGTCAGTCACGTGGTGCAGGGACCGGTGAACTGGATCCTGAGCGCGATCAGCTGGCTTACGGGGCTCGGATGACCGAAGCCGAACCTTTCGAGCTGGCCAAGTCGGAAGCGGCGTCGGGTGCTGAGCTCGTCGTCGATCTCGACGGCTATGAGGGACCGATCGATGTCCTTCTGAACCTCGCGCGCGATCAAAAGGTCGATCTGACGCGCATTTCGATCCTCCAGCTCGCCGATCAGTATCTCGCCTTCATCGCCGCGGCGCGCCATCTCAAGCTCGAGATCGCCGCCGACTACCTTCTCATGGCGGCCTGGCTCGCCTATTTGAAGTCGCGCCTGCTGCTGCCGCAGCCGTCGGGTCCGGGCGAGCCGAGCGGGGAAGAACTCGCCGCGGCGCTGGCGCACCGCTTACTCCGGCTCGAATCGATGCAGAAGGCGGGTGAGCGGCTCTTCGCCCGCAATCTGCTCGGCCGCGACGTCTTCGCGCGTGGCGCGCCTGAAGGTCTGCCGCGCAGCTTCGTGCCGGTGTGGGAGGCGACGCTCTTCGATCTGCTGAAGGCGTATGGCGACCAGAAATTGCGCGAGGAAGTGGCGACGCTCCACATTCCCGCGACCGAGCTGTTCTCGATGGATCAGGCGCTCGAACGGCTCGCTCGCATCGTCGGCCATGTGCCCGACTGGCGCACGCTGATGTCCTTTCTGCCGCCCAATCTCGGCGATGGCCTGGTGCGGCGCTCTGCCGTTGCCGCCACCTTCGCCGCCACCCTGGAGATGGTGCGTTCCGGCAAGCTGCAGCTTCGCCAGGACACCGCCTTCGGCCCTATTTATCTCCGCAGCCCGCCGCCCGAGGCTTAGATGACCAAAACCCAGACCGTCGCCCAAACCGAAATCATGCCCGATCAGCTCCGCCTGCTGGAGGCGCTGCTCTTCGCCTCCGCCGCGCCGGTTGACGAGGAACAGATCAAGGCACGCATGCCCAAGGGGGCCGACATTCCGGCGCTCCTGGCCGAACTCGAAGCGCATTACCGCGGACGCGGTGTCACCATCGTCAAGGCGGCGGGCGGCTGGACAATTCGCACCGCGCCCGAGCTCGCGCCTCAACTCAAGCTGGTGCAGAAGGTGTCGCGCAAGCTGTCGCGTGCCGCGGTTGAAACGCTCGCCATCGTCGCCTATCACCAACCGGTGACACGCGCCGAGATCGAGGACATTCGCGGCGTCGTGGTTTCTACCGGCACGATCGATCTGCTGATGGAGATCGGCTGGATCGCGCCGCGCGGCCGCCGCCAGACCGTTGGCCGGCCGGTGACCTGGGCCACGACCGACGCCTTCATGCTGCATTTCGGCCTGGCCGACATCCGCGACCTGCCGGGCATCGAGGAGTTGCGCGCCGCCGGCTTGATCGGCCCGCGCCCGGACTTCGCGCTGGGCGAGACCGGCGCCCTCGCCGAGTTGCCGCTCAACCGCGAGGAGGTCACGGACGACAGCGCCGCCGCCGAGGTCGAGGCGGAAGCGGCGGCCGAGGAGTTGGGACAGCGGGACGGCGAGGGCTGAGCCGGGCGGCCGCGTTGCGGCGGCGCTGGGCTTCTGCCATCATCCGCGCGCCGCGAAAATTTACCTGAGCGATGGGCGAGGATGTTCGATTTCGCATGGTCGGAGCTGGCGCTGATCGCGGTCGTGGCGCTGGTCGTCATCGGGCCGAAGGATCTGCCGCGGGTTCTCAAATCGGTGGGATTCTGGGTGCGCAAGGCGCGCGGCATCGCGCGCGAGTTTCAGGGTAGCTTCGAGCAGATGATCCGCGAGGCCGAGCTCGACGACGTCAAAAAGGGCATCGACGACGCGACACGCTTCAACTTCGACCAAGAGATGTCGAAGGTCATCGATCCCAAGGGCGAGCTGGAGCGGTCGCTGAGCGCGCCCGAACTGGTCAATCCGCTGGCCGATCCGGCGGCGCTGCCGAAGCCGGCTGAAATCGAGCAAAAGCCGCAACCGACGCTTGAAGATGCCGGTCTCGCGGTCCTGCCGCCGGACGATCCGCACCTTCCCGCCGAAACGCCGAAGAAACCGACGCCATGAGCAGCGAGGCCGGCGACGAGCTCGAGGAAGGCAAGATGCCGCTGCTCGATCATCTGATCGAGCTTAGGAAGCGGTTGATGTGGTCGATCCTGACCTTCCTCATCATGTTCGCGCCGTGCTGGTACTTCTCGCGCGAGATCTACAATTTTCTCGCGGCGCCGCTGGCCGATGCGCTGGCCGGACAGGGTGGCCGCCATTTCATCTATACCGATCTCACCGAGGCGTTTTTCACCAATCTGCGCGTCGCCTTTTGGGCGGCGTTCTGCCTGGCATTTCCGATCATCGCGACGCAGCTCTGGCTGTTCGTCGCCCCCGGCCTCTACAAGACCGAGCGGCGCGCCTTCCTGCCGTATCTCGCCGCCTCGCCGCTGCTGTTCATCGCCGGCGGCGCGCTGGTCTATTACGTCATCTTTCCGGTCGCCTGGCGCTTCTTCCTCAGCTTCGAGAGTCCGGGCGGCGTCGGCATGCTGCCCGTCGAAGTCGAGCCCAAGGTTTCCGAGTACCTCACTCTCGTCATGCGGCTGATGCTGGCCTTCGGCGTCGCCTTCCAGCTGCCGGTGCTGCTGACGCTGATGGCGCGCGTCGGGCTTGTCACGTCCGCCGGATTGGCCAAGCAACGCCGCTACGCCGTGGTGCTGGTGTTCATCGTCGCCGCGGTGCTGACGCCGCCCGATATTTTCAGCCAAGTGTCGCTCGCCGTGCCGCTGCTGCTGTTGTTCGAAATCTCGATCATCTGCGCCCGCATGGTGGAAAAGAAGCGCGCCCAGCGCGAGGCGGCGGAAGCGGCGGGATTGTCGGACAAGGACAAGCCCTGATGCTTGACATCAAATGGATCCGGGACAACCCCGAGGATTTTGACCGCGGCCTGGCGCGGCGCGGCTTGGCGCCCTTGTCGGGGGAAATTCTGCGGCTCGACAAGCGCTGGCGCGAGGCACAGACCGCGGTCGAGCAGAATCAGGCGGCGCGCGGCAAGCTCGGCCAAGAGATGGTGGCCGCCAAAGCGAAAGGCGGCGAGGCCGCTGCCGCACTCATGCGTCAAATGACGGAGAGCAAGGAGAAGCAGGCCTTCCTCGAGGCCGAGGCGGCGCAGCTGCGCGACGCGCTCGATGCGGCGCTGGCGCCGCTGCCGAATCTTCCCGCCGCCGACGTACCGGACGGAAGGGATTCCGCCGCCAATAAACTCATCCGCGAGCACGGCACGCCGCCGAAATTCGCCTTCAAGCCGCTTGATCATGCCGCCTTGGGCGAAAAGCTCGGCCAGATGGATTTCGACCGCGCCGCCAAGATGTCGGGAGCGCGCTTCGTCGTGCTGTCGGGCGGCTTAGCGCGGCTGGAGCGCGCCCTCGGCCAGTTCATGCTCGACCTGCACACGAAGGAGTTCCGCTACACCGAAATCTCGCCGCCGCTGCTGGTGCGCGACGAGGCGGTGTTCGGCACTGGCCAGCTGCCGAAATTCGCCGACGATCTGTTCCGCACCACGACCGGGTTATGGCTGATCCCGACAGCGGAGGTCTCGCTTACCAATCTGGTGCGCGAGGAAATCCTCGACGAGGCAAAGTTACCCTTGCGCTACGCCGCGCTGACGCCGTGCTTCCGTTCGGAGGCAGGTGCAGCCGGCAAGGACACGCGCGGCATGATCCGCCAGCATCAATTCAGCAAGGTCGAGCTGGTATCGATCGCGCATCCCGAGGTTTCCGACGACGAGCACGAATATCTGACCGGCTGCGCCGAGGAAGTGCTGAAGCGCCTAGGCTTGGCTTATCGCGTCATGCTGCTCTGCACCGGCGACATGGGCGCGTCCGCGCGCAAGACCTATGACATCGAAGTCTGGCTGCCGTCGCAGGCCGCCTATCGCGAGATTTCGAGCTGCTCCAATTGCGGCGACTATCAGGCGCGCCGCATGCAGGCGCGTTTCAAGGCCAAGGACGGGAAGGGGACGCGCTTCGTCCATACTCTCAACGGCTCGGGCCTTGCGGTCGGCCGCGCGCTCATCGCCGTGATGGAGAATGGCCAGCGCGCGGACGGATCGATCGCCGTGCCCGAGGTTCTGCGGAATTACATGGGCGGTGCGGAGGCGATCGGCGGTGTTCGGTAAGCCCATCGACCTGTCGCGCGCGCGCATTCTGCTTTCGAACGACGACGGCATCGAGGCACCGGGCCTCAAGCTACTCTACAAGATCGCACGCCAATTCTGCCGCGATGTCTGGGTGGTCGCGCCCGAGCAGGAGCAGAGCGGCGCCAGCCATTCGCTCACCATCCACCGGCCGTTGCGCGTCCGCCGGATCGGCACGCGCCGCTATGCCGTCGACGGCACGCCGACCGACTGCGTGCTGCTGGCGGTGAACCTGATTCTTAGGGACAAGAAGCCCGACCTCATGCTGTCCGGTATCAACGCCGGCGGCAATATGGGCGAGGACGTGATTTATTCGGGGACCATCGCCGCGGCGCTCGAAGCGACGCTGCTACGCGTGCCGGCGATCGCTTTCAGCCTCCATTCCGCCGCGGGCACCAAATTCTGCTGGCCGACGGCGGCAAAATTCGCGCCTGACTTGATCCGGCGCCTCGCCAAGCGCGGCTGGCCCGACAACACGCTGGTCAGCGTCAACTTCCCGGATCTGCCGCCCGGCAAGGTCAAGGGCATTGCCGTCACGGCGCAGGGCCGGCGCAAGATCGGCGACAATCTGATCGAGCGCCGCGATCCGCGCGGCCGGCCCTATTACTGGATCGGGCCGATGCGGGACGAGGAGCGCTCGCGGCGCGGCACCGACGTTCACGCTACTGTCGTCGATGGTAAGGTATCCATCACTCCGGTATTCTTCGACCTGACCAGCCGGCGGGTGCTCAACGGGCTGCGCAAGGCGTTCCGGTGAACGCCGCGGCCAGCCTCACGCACAAGGAGCAGGTCGCGCGGCTGGTCATGGAACTGCGCGCCGAGGGCATTACCGACAACCGCGTGCTCGGCGCCGTCGAAAAGGTGCCGCGCGAGCTTTTCGTGCCGGTGACCTTCAAGGCGCGCGCCTACGAAAACGTGGCGCTGCCTATCGGTCACGGCCAGACTATCAGCCAGCCCTATATCGTGGCGCTGATGACCCAGGCGCTGGAGGTCGGCGAGCGCCATAAGGTGCTCGAGATCGGCACCGGCTCGGGCTATCAGGCGGCGGTCCTGGCCAAGCTATGTCGCCGCGTTCTCACCATCGAGCGCCACCGCGCGCTGCTCAAGGAGGCCGAGGCGCGCTTCGCCAAGCTGCGGCTCCATAACGTCACCGCCCGCTTCGGCGACGGTACCAAGGGCTGGCCCGAGCACGAATATTTCGACCGAATTCTCGTCACCGCCGCCGCACCCGAGATTCCGGCGAATTTGCTCGAGCATCTGGCCGATGGCGGCATCATGGTCGCGCCGGTCGGCCACGCTCGGCGCGACCAGAAGCTCGCCCGGCTGACGCGCCGCGGCCGCGAATTCGAGACCGAGGAGCTATGCCGTGTTCGCTTCGTGCCGCTGGTCGCAGGTTTGCCGCGCGATTCGCGCGAAGGCCTGTCGCGGACGCCGGGCACGTCATAGACTGGGGTCATGCGCCCCCGCCGCGTTCCTCGCCGGAGCGTCCTTCTTTTGCTGATCCCGCTGCTCGCGCCGCTCGGCGGCTGCGACGGGTTGCATGTCAATCTCGGCCAGCCGGGGGGTCCGGCGGCGGCGGGGCCCGGCGCGGTCAACGGGCAGGTCAAGGTGCAGAGCGGCGATACGGTCTACGCCATCTCCCGGCGCACCAGCGTTCCCGTGCGCGAATTGATCGACGCCAATCCCCAGCTCACGCCGCCCTACTTCCTGAAGCCGGGCGACACGCTCAACCTGCCGCAGACGCGCCGCCATGTCGTGCGACCCAACGACACCGTCTACAGCATCGCCGACCAATACGGCATCGACGTCAGCACGCTGACGCGGCAGAACAATCTGAAGCCGCCCTACACCCTGCGTGTCGGGCAGAGCCTGGTGCTGCCGGCGACCGTCGAGGCGGCGCGCCCGCCGCCGCCGGCGCGCCCGGCGCCGCTTATTGAGGCGCCGGTCGATCGGGGTGGCAAGCCGGGCGCCGCACCGCCGCCGGAATCGGCCGGTAATGCGCCGCCGGCCAATAACGCCGGAGCAAATCTTCCCGCGCCGCCTCGCGAAAAGCCCGAGATTGCGTCGACCGAGTCGCCGACCGCTACCGCGCCCACGTCGCAAGACTCGCCGCTCGCCGCGCCCCCGCCGCGCGGCGGTAATTTTCTCTGGCCGGTGAAGGGCAAAATTCTCGCCCGCTACGGCACGAATGCGAGCGGCACCCGCAACGAGGGCATCAACATCGAGGCACCGCGCGGCACGCCGGTCCACGCCGCGGATGCGGGGGTCGTCGCCTATGCCGGCAACGAGATGCGCGGCTACGGCAATTTGATTCTGGTGAAGCATGCCGGCGGCTGGATGACCGCCTATGCGCATAACGATCTGGTCATGGTCAAGCGCGGCGATACCGTGAAGCGCGGCCAGGAAATCGCCACGGTCGGCTCGACCGGGCTCAACGGCGACCCGCAGCTCCATTTCGAGATCCGCCGCGGCGTCAAGGCACTCGATCCGAGCGAATATCTGCCGGGCTCGCAGGCGAGCGCCGCGCCCTAGCGTATATCGAGCTGCTTGCCGAGGCGCCCCGCGAGGTCCTGGATGTATTGCCAGGCGACCCGGCCGGAGCGCGCGCCGCGCGTGATTGCCCATTCGGCGGATTCGGCCTTGAGCTGCTCCGCCGGCACCTTGAGGCCGAAGCGCTCGGCATAGGCCCGCACCATCGCCTGATAGGTTTCCTGGTCGCAGGCGTGAAAGCCGAGCCACAGGCCGAATCGGTCGGAGAGCGAGACCTTCTCCTCGACCGCTTCGCCGGGCATGATCGCGGTCGAGCGCTCGTTTTCGATCATCTCGCGCGACAGCAGATGCCGGCGGTTGGACGTGGCGTAGAGCGCGACGTTGCCCGGTCGTCCCTCGATGCCGCCTTCGAGCACCGCCTTTAGCGATTTGTAGCTGCTGTCCTGCTGGTCAAAGGACAAATCATCGCAGAACAGGATGCAGTGTCGCTTGGTCGTGCGCAGTAGCGTCAGCAATTGCGGCAGGGACGGGATGTCCTCGCGGTGAATCTCGACCAGCACCAGCGCACGCGGTTTCTCCTGGTTGATCTTGGCGTGAATCGCCTTGACCAGCGAGCTCTTGCCCATGCCGCGCGCGCCCCAGAGCAGCACGTTGTTGGCGGGTAGGCCGCGGGCAAAGCGGCGGGTGTTGTCGAGCAAAATGTCACGCACGCGCTCGATGCCTTGCAGCAATTCGAGCTCGATGCGATTGACCTGCTGCACCGGCTCGAGCCACTGCCCTTCGGCGTGCCAGATGAAGGCGTCCGCTGCATCGAGATCGGTCTTCGGATGCGGTTGTGGCGCCAGCCTTTCGAGCGCGGCGGCAATGCGTACGAGCAGCGGTTCGAGGCTCTTAGCGTCGGTCATGCGTGCAGTCTAACCCATTGGGACACGAAGCAAAATCGGCGCGACCCTAGGCGCTGGCGGCGCGGTCGTCAACCGTCCCCGTGGCTTGCGCTTTGATGCCAAGTCCAGTACCAATGCGCCATCGCGGCGCTTCGCGCCGCTCCAGAAACCCTCGGGAGTGCCTTATGTATTTGATCGCGCCGGCTTACGCCCAGGCCCTCGGGGGCGACGCCAGCAGCACCATCATGCAGATGGCGCCCTTGGCGCTGATCTTCGTCGTCTTCTACTTTTTCCTGATCCGGCCGCAGCAGAAGAAGGCGAAGGATCACAAGACCATGCTCGAGGGCCTGCGTCGCGGCGATCGCGTCGTCACCGGCGGCGGCATCATCGGCACGGTGGCAAAGGTCGCGGGCAACGACGACGTGCTGGTCGACATCGCCGAGGGCACGCGCGTCCGCGTGCTGCGCGGTACGATCACTACCGTGCTGGCGCGCACCGCCCCGGCCGACAATAAGGCGGCGAACGACGACGATGCGGACGAGCCGGAAGTCGAAATCCTGCCGCCGCCGAAGAAGGACGATAAGAGCGCCAGTTAGCTAGCGGCTCATGCTCTATTTTCAAACCTGGAAGGTCGTTCTCATCCTGGGCATCTGCGCCTTGGGAGTGATCTTTTCGCTGCCCAACGCCTTCGCGCCCGAGACCGTCGCGAAATGGCCGTCCTTCCTGCCGCATCGCCAGATCAGCCTGGGGCTCGATTTGCGCGGCGGCTCGCATCTGCTGCTCGAAGTCGATATGTCGTCGGTCGAGCGCGACCGTCTCAGCGCGCTGGTCGATGAACTGCGCAGCGCCATGCTGGCGGGCCATATCGGCTACACCAATCTCGGCGTACAGGGCGATCACGTTGCCTTTACGCTGCGCGATACCGCGCGGCTCGACGATGTGCGCGCGGCCATCGCCAAGGCGGATCCCGCTGTCGATGTGACTGTCAGCGCCGGCGGCGACATCACCGTCCGGCCGCAGCCGGTGGCGCTCGAAGCGCGCAAGCGCTCGGCGGTCGAGCAGTCGATCGAGATCGTGCGCCGCCGCATCGACGAGACCGGCACCAAGGAGCCGACCATTCAGCGCGAGGGCGACGACCGCATCCTGGTTCAGCTCCCCGGCGTCGAGAATCCCGAGCATGTGAAGGCGCTGTTGGGCCGCACCGCCAAGATGACGTTCCAGCTCGTCGACCCCAACGCCTCGGTCGATGAGGCCCGTGCCGGGCGGGTACCGCCGGGCGACGAACTGCTGCCGGCGACGGAATCGCGGCCGGGACTGCCGCAATATTATGTCGTGCGCCGCCGCGTCATGGTCGGCGGCGACACGCTGACCGATGCGCAGCCCACCTTCCAGCAGAACGAGCCTGTGGTCAGCTTCAAATTCGATTCCGTCGGCGGGCGGCGCTTCGCCGATGCGACGCGCGACAATGTCGGCAAGCCCTTTGCCATCGTGCTCGACAACAAGGTGATCAGCGCGCCGGTCATCCGGGAGCCGATCCTGGGCGGGCAGGGCGTGATCTCGGGCAGCTTCACCGTCCAATCGGCGAACGATCTGGCGCTGCTGTTGCGCGCCGGCGCGTTGCCAGCGCCGCTGACCGTGCTCGAGGAGCGCACCGTCGGTCCCGATCTCGGCGCCGATTCGATCCATGCCGGCGCGCTGGCGAGCATGGTCGGCGTGGCGCTCGTCGTGCTGTTCATGGTCGTGTTCTACGGCACCTTCGGAATCTTCGCCGACATCGCGCTGTTTTTCAATTTGTGCATCTTGATGGCGAGCCTGTCGCTTCTCGGAGCGACGCTCACGCTTCCCGGTATCGCCGGCATCGCGCTCACCATGGGCATGGCGGTCGACGCCAACGTGCTGATCTATGAGCGCATCCGCGAGGAAATCCGCGGCGGCCGCTCGTTGATCTCATCGCTGCAGGCTGGGTTCGAGCGCGCCTTCGGCACCATTCTCGACAGCCATGTGACGACGCTGGTTGCCGGCGCGCTGATGTTCGAGCTGGGTTCCGGCCCGATCAAGGGCTTCGCGGTAACGCTCAGCCTCGGCGTGCTGACCTCGCTCTTCTCCGCCATCCTGGTGACGCGTCTCCAGATCGTCACCTGGCTGCGCCGGATGAAGCCCAAGGCGATCCCGATCTAGGCCGCCCGGAATCATGCGCCCGCTCATCATCATCCGCAAAATCCCCAGCATCGATTTCATGGGGCTGCACAAGCTGGGATTTATCTTCTCCGGCCTGCTTACGGCCGCCTCCATCGTCCTGTTCCTGACGATGGGATTGAATTACGGCATCGATTTCTCGGGCGGCATCATCATCGAAGCGCGCACCCAGGGGCCGGCCGATCTCGCGGCGATGCGCGCCAAGCTCGACAGTCTCGGCATCGGCGAAATCAGTCTGCAGGGCTTCGGCAGCCCTGACGATGTGCTCATCCGCGTGCCGCGACAACCGGGCGACGGCAAGGCGCAGGAGGCAGCGGTCGCCAAGGTGAAGGATTCGCTCGGTAGCAACATCGATTACCGCCGCACTGAAGTGGTCGGACCCAAAGTCGGGGGTGAACTCGTCTTCAAGGGCATCCTGGCGACCATCGCGGCGCTGGTTGCCATCGCGATCTATGTCTGGTTCCGCTTCAAATGGCAGTTCGGCGTCGGCGCGATGCTTTCGACCTTGCACGACACCATCACCACCATCGGCTTGTTCTCGTTGCTGCAGATCGAGTTCAATCTGACGACGCTGGCGGCGATCCTGACCATCGCGGGTTATTCCATCAATGATACTGTCGTGATCTACGACCGCGTGCGCGAGACCATGCGCAAATACAAGACGATGGATTTCCGCGAGCTCATTAACAAGTCGCTGAACGAGACCCTGTCGCGCACCATCCTGACGGTCAGCACCACGGCGCTCGCCGTGCTGTCGCTGCTGATCTTCGGCGGCCAGGTGCTGCGCGGCTTCTCGATCGCCATGCTGTGGGGCATCGTCATCGGCACCTATTCGTCGCTCTTCATCGCGGCGCCGCTGCTCTATTACGTGCGGCCGAAAGAGATGCGGCCGACCAAGCCGGTCCTGCCAGTTGGCGTGCCGGCGCCGGGAGCGCAGACCGGCGCGCCGTGACCGACGTCACGCCGCTCATACCGGCCGGCAAGCAGGTCATCGAAAGCTACGGCCGCAACGGCTTCCATGTCAGCGGCACCGGTTATGAAGGCGCCATCATCGTCTTTCCCGACGTCACGCTGCGCTGGGTGGTCGCCGATCTGGCATCGATTACCCTGGACAGCCTGACCCCCGCGTTCGGCCGTGGCGTCGAGATCATGCTGCTGGGCTGCGGCCGGCGCATGGGCGCGCCGCTCTCGTTTGAGCTGCGCGCGGCCTTGAAACGCGAGGGCATCGTCATCGACGCGATGGACACCGGCGCCGCCTGCCGCACCTACAATATCCTGCTCGCCGAGGAACGCCGCGTTTGCGCGGCGCTGCTGCCGGCGCGATAAGGCAAAAAGAAACCGGGGCCAAAAGGCCCCGGTTTTGTCTCGGATGGTCGATGCTGGGCTTAGAAGACGCCGTGACTCGCCGACAGCATGCAGTAGAGCATCGGGATCGAGAGCATGGTGTTGATGCGCGAGGCGAGCCCCGCGATGCGCGTGGCCCGCTTCTTCTCGTCGTCGCCCGCCGGCACGAGGCCCAGGTTCTTTTTCTGGCCCGGCCAGATGATGAACCAGACGTTGAACCACATGATCGCGCCGAGCCAAATGCCGAAGCCGATGGCGGTGAGGTTGGCGGAATGGTCGCCGATGCCGAGCTTGAGGGCTTCACCGATGTAGCCGTTCATCCAGCCCAGGATGATGCCGGTCACGATGGTCGACATCGCGCCCCAGCGGAACCAGAACAGCGCCTCGGGCAGGATGAATTTGCCGACGCCGGGCTTCAGCTCGGCCGGAATCTTGGGCATGGTCGGCGTCTGCACGAAGTTGAAGTACCACAGCAGGCCGATCCACATGATGGCGCTGAGGACGTGGAACCAGCGGAAGGCGAACACCCACCAGGCGAATGTGACGATCTCGTTCATGGCTTTTCCTCCTGACCGGTCAAGCCGAGATGACGTGAATCAGGACGACGACCACGGCGGTCAGGATGAATCCCAACAGCACCGTCTGGCCCAGCGAATCCAATGGATTTTTCATGCATTCCCCCCTGCAGCCGAATCGATAGGATGCCCGATCATAGCATAGGAAAAACGGGCGTCCATCGCGTCCCTCCGGCGAGGCACATGGCAGAAGTCGAAAACCCGAAACTCTCGGTGGTTGCCGCCCTGGTGCGGCGGAGCGACCGCGACCGTTTCGTGACGGCGCTCTTCGCCCCCGCCGACCGGCGCGAGGATCTGCTCGCGCTCTACGCCTTCAACCAGGAGGTGGGGAAGGTACCAGAGATCGTGAGCGAGCCCTTGCTCGGCAGCATCCGCCTGCAATGGTGGCGCGAGACGCTCGACGAGATTTATGCCGGCGGCAAGCCGCGCCGTCACGAGGTGGCCGAGCCGCTGGCGCGCGCGATATCCCGGCATGGCCTGACGCGCGCCCATTTCGACCGCATCCTCGACGCGCGCGACGCCGAGCTGGGATCGCCGTCGCCGGCGACTCTCGCCGAGCTCGAGGATTACGCCGAGGACACATCCGGCGCGCTGATGCTGCTGGCGCTCGAAATTCTCGGCCTGCGCGACGAGGCCACTGCCGAGATCGGCCGGCTCGCCGGTATCGGCTATGCGCTGGCGGGACTGTTGCGCGCGGCGGCGTTCCAAGCGCGCGGCGGCGTCTCGCATTTGCCGCGCGAGCTCGATCCAGACCAAGCGGTGCTGACGCTCAAATCGACGCCGGAGCTGCGCCGCGCCGTGGCGAAAGTGGCGCAGACGGCACGCGGGCATTTGCACGCGGCGCGCAGCTTGCGGGGAAATAGCAAGGCAGCGGCGCTGCCGGCGCTGCTGCCGGCGGTGATCGCGACGCGCTGGCTCGACCAGATCGAAAGTGCGGCCTTTGACGTCTTCGCGCGCCACGCCGTGGCGCCCGATCCGTGGCGCGGCTGGCGGCTGTCGTTCGCCGTTTGGCGCGGCCGGTACTGATTACTCGGCGGCTTCGCGCCGCCCGAGCCAAAGGTCGAGATCGGCGAGTGCGCGGCGCGCCATCATGGGCTTGCGCTCGTGCTTGTTGGCGCGGGTCACCGCGCCCTCGGCCAGCGGCGGGAATAGGCCGAAATTGACGTTCATCGGCTGGAAGGTTTCGGCAGCGGCGCCGCCGGTGATATGCGCCAGCAGCGCGCCCAGCGCCGTGGTCGCCGGCGGCGCCTCGCTGCGGCTACCGAGCCGTTCGGCCGCGGCAAAGCGCCCGGCGAGCAAGCCGATCGCCGCGCTCTCGACATAGCCTTCGACGCCGGTGATCTGGCCGGCGAAGCGTAGCCGCGGGAGCGCCTTCAGCTGCAGCCGGTCGTTCAAGAGGCGCGGGCTGTTGAGAAAAGTGTTGCGGTGCAGCCCGCCGAGCCGCGCGAACTCGGCGCGCTCGAGGCCGGGGATCATCCGGAAGATGCGCTTCTGCTCGGCATGCTTCAGCTTGGTCTGGAATCCGACGATGTTGTAGAGCGTGCCCAGCGCATTGTCCTGGCGGAGCTGCACCACGGCATAGACGCCCTTGCCGGTGCGCGGATCGTGCAAGCCCACCGGCTTCATCGGCCCCCAGCGCAGCGTGTTGGCGCCGCGCGCGGCCATCACCTCGATGGGGAGACATCCCTCGAAATAGGGCGTGTCCTTTTCCCAGCCGCGGAATTCGCCTTTCTCGCCGGCGAGCAAGGCGGCGATGAAGGTCTCGTATTGCGGCCGGTCGAGCGGGCAGTTGATGTAATCCGCACCGTCGCCCTTGCCATAGCGCGACTCCCGCCAAGCGACGCCCTGGTCGATGCTCTCGGCATGGACGATGGGCGCGATGGCGTCGAAGAAGGCGAGGGCATCCTCGCCGGTCAATTCGCGCACCGCGTTGGCGAGCCCGGGCGCGGTGAGGGGGCCGGTGGCAATAATGACGCTGTCCCATTCGGCAGGCGGCAGGGACGCGATTTCCTCGCGGCGGATCTCGACGCCGGGTTCGGCCGCCAGCGCCTTCTCGATGAAGCCGGAAAATCCGTCGCGATCGACCGCCAGCGCGCCGCCGGCCGGCAGCTTGGTGGCGTCGGCCGCCTGGAGTACGAGGGAATCGCAGCGCCGCATCTCCTCATGGAGGAGTCCGACCGCGTTGTTCAGCGCATCGTCCGAGCGCAGCGAGTTGGAGCAGACCAGCTCCGCCAGCCGCTCGGTGCGGTGCGCCTCGGTGCCGCGCAGCGGACGCATTTCATGGAGGACGACGGGCACTCCGGCGCGCGCGATCTGCCACGCGGCCTCGCTGCCGGCCAACCCGCCGCCGATGACATGGACCTTGGCCAAACTCACGCGCGGCTCAGCTCGGAGGTGCAATGCGGGCAGCGGCTCGCCTTGAGTGGGATGCTGGAAATGCAATAGGGGCAATCCTTGGTTTCGGGCGAGGGCGGCGCCTGCTCCTTGGTCGCGGCGAATTTGGTCGTCATGTGGTTGATCCAGCGAATGAGCAGGAACACCGCGAAGGCGACGATGACGAAATTGACGATGTTGTTGATGAAGATGCCGTAATTGAGCGTCGCCGCGCCCGCCGCCTTGGCCTGCGCCACGGAGTCGAAATGCCGGCCGGTCAGGCTGATGAACAAATTGGCGAAATCGACCTTGCC
>DASRKX010000005.1:0-32852 GCA_035648735.1 Allostellaceae bacterium | reverse complement strand
GAGCGCCGCGCGCACGCGCTCGCGCGATTCGCCGACCGCCTTGTCGGGCAAGCCGACCACGGTGAAGGCGGGCAGACCGGCGGATATCGTCACCTGCGCCTCGACCGGCACGGCCTCGATGCCCTGAAAGGCGACGGTTCTGATTCGTGCAACCATGGTCCCCCGCGGCAAATCTATCGCGCGCGGCGGTACGGCGAAAGCCGAATGGCGGAACCGCGCCCGGCCCGCGGCGTTTGGTCAGCGATTCAGCTACCCGGAGGTTTGCATGGCACCCCGCACCAAACGCGGCAAGAAGGCGAAGGTCACCAAGGTGATGCGCGAGTACAAATCGGGCAAGCTCAAGAGCGGAAAAGGCCGCCACGGCAAGGTGAAGAGCCGCAAGCAGGCGATCGCCATCGCCATGTCGGAATCCGGCCAGTCGCGCAAACGGCGCAAGAAGCGCTAGGCGATCCGTCAGCGCGCGATCAGCGCCGCGCGCCAGCGGGCGAGCGCCTCTTTCAGCCCGTAATAAAGCCGTTTGCGCTCGGCCGGCGCCAGGAAGCCGCCGAGCACAAGATTTTTGCCGTGCGAGGCGAGCAGCAGGCGGTTTTCCGTCTCGTCGATCTCCTCGAAGACGAGGCTCGCCCAGACCGGCTCGAAGCGCCAATGCCGCCGCTCGCCGCGCACGCCGACGCGCTCGACCGTGAGGGAGGATTGGGTCAACCGCACGCGCTCCCGCTTGCGCGCGCTCCGGTAGCTGGCGCGGAAGGCGCAATAGACCAGCGCCACGTCGAGGCCGAAAAAGCCGGTCACCGGCCACGCGCCGAGCAGGACAAAACCCACAGAGAGAACGAAGGACGCACCGCCCAGCACCGCCATGACGATGGCGAAGCCCCGGGGCGGCAAGCTCCGATAGGGCGTGAGTTCGGCCTCGAAAAAAACGTGTCCGGCGGTGGCGCTCATGGCGAGAGAATATTAGGGTTGGTCGATGCGGCGAATCAAACCAAAGGATGTCGAGCGCTTCTTCGAGCTACTGGCGGCGCAACGCCCCAACCCGGAGACCGAGCTTGAATATCTGAATCCCTATACGCTTCTGGTCGCGGTCGCCCTTTCCGCCCAGGCAACAGACGTCAGCGTCAACCGGGCGACCGAATCCCTGTTCAAGATTGCCGACAACCCGGCGGAGATGGCGGCGCTCGGCGAGGACAGGCTGCGCGACTATATAAAAACCATCGGCCTCTTCCGCACCAAGGCGCGCAACGTCATCGCCCTGTCGCAAATCCTGCTGGAAAAGCACGGCGGCGCGGTGCCGCGTACGCGTGAGGCGCTGGAGGAGCTGCCCGGCGTCGGCCGCAAGACGGCGAATGTCGTGCTCAACGTCGCCTTCGGCGAAGCGACCATCGCGGTCGACACGCATATCTTCCGGGTCGCCAACCGCACCGGCCTGGCGCCCGGCCGCAATCCGCGCGAGGTGGAGGACGCGCTGATGAAGGTGGTGCCCGAGCGCTTTCGCCGGCACGCTCATCATTGGCTCATCCTGCACGGCCGCTATACCTGCGTCGCGCGCGTGCCGAAATGCTACGCATGCGTGGTGCGCGAGATCTGTCTCTACCCGGCGAAGACGACTCTCGAAGCGTCTAGCCGGCCAGCACCTGCTCCATCCCGTAAAGCCCCGGCTTCTGCCGCGCCAGCCACAACGCTGCCCGCACCGCGCCGCGCGCGAACACCCGCCGGCTCGTCGCGCGGTGGCCGAGCGTCAGCGTCTCGCCCGGCCCGGCGAAAATGACCCGGTGCTCGCCGACCTCGTCGCCGCCGCGCAACACGGCGAAGCCGATGTCGCCGGCCTGACGTGCGCCGGTGACGCCGTCGCGCGCGCGCTTGCTTTTCTTCGCCAGGTCGATGCCGCGGCCCGACGCGGCGGCACCGCCCAGCGCCAGCGCCGTGCCCGAAGGCGCGTCGACCTTGTGGCGGTGGTGCATCTCGAAAATTTCGATGTCGTAATCCTCGCCGAGCCGCGCCGCCGCCTCCTTGACGAGACGCAGCAGCAGATTGACGCCGACGCTCATATTCGGCGCGGTCAGGATGGGCGCCTTTTTCGCCGCGGCGACGATGGCGTCCAGCTGCGCCTTGTCGAGCCCGGTGGTGCCGATGACCAGGGCCTTGCCGCTGGCCGCGGCGAGCTTGGCATGCCGGACGCTCGCCGCCGGCGCGGTGAAGTCGATGACAACGTCCGAGGTATGGATAAGCGCGGCGGCGTCGCCGCCCGCCTTGATGCCGAGCGGCACCACGCCGGCGAGCTCGCCGAGGTCGCGGCCGAGCGCGGCGCTACCCGGTGCGTCGACGCCGCCGGCGATGCGGCATCCCTTGGTTTCGGCGATTTCGGCCAGCAGCATGCGTCCCATGCGGCCGCCGCATCCCGTCACGCCGATTTCGATATCCGCCATGCGCCGCTCCCCGCGAGGCAAGCAAGGTCGGCGAAGGCCTTATTAATTGCAAGGCCCGCGGCGGCTTGCGCTACGGACCGGCCCGGCGGCGAATGCCGCTATTGACCGGCGTGCGGCGTCCCCGGCGCGCTGGCGGTGCCGTGGCCGGGCTGGATGGTGACGTCGTACCTGCCCCAAGGCGCCGGTCCGACGTGGCCGCCATTGAAAACAAAGACGCCGAGGACGACCACCGCCGCCGCCATAGCGCCGACAATTAAATAGAGGCCGGGGCCGGAATTGGAATTACGGGGCTCCGCCATGGATTTCTCCTTGATCGGTGGTTTCCTGCCTCCCATCCAACGAGCGGCGCCCCGGGCGGTTCCCCTGTCGCCGCAAGGTTTTAGGGGCACCTCCGCTTCCCTATCGGCCGGCTTTCCCCTACACATCCGGAATGGCCCTGTTGCGCTCGGTCGCCACCGTCGGCGGCTACACCATGGCGAGCCGGATCCTCGGCTTTGTCCGCGACATGCTGACGGCGGCGTTCCTCGGCGCCGGCCCGGTGGCGGACGCGTTCTTCGTGGCGCTTCGCCTGCCTAATCTGTTCCGCAGCTTCTTCGCCGAAGGTGCGTTCAGCGCCGCCTTCGTGCCGATCTTCGCCGGCATGATCGCCAAGGACGGCAAAGCCGCCGCCAAGCGTTTCGCCGAGGATTCGGTGTCGGTGCTCACCGCATTCCTGTTCGTCTTCGTGCTGGTCTGCGAGCTTGCCACGCCGGCGCTGCTGCATGTGCTGGCGCCGGGCTTCGCGTCGGAGCCTGCGAAATTCGGGCTGACGGTCGTGCTGACGCGCATCACCTTTCCCTACCTTCTGTTCATCTCGCTGGTGGCGCTGCAGGGCGGCGTGCTGAATTCGGTCGAGCGTTTCGCCGCAACCGCCGCGACGCCGGTGCTGCTGAACCTGTTCCTGATCGGTGCGCTCGTCCTGGTGCGGCCGGTGAGCGGCGAGGTGCTCGCCTGGGCGGTGACGCTGGCGGGCTTCGCGCAATTCGTCTGGCTCATGGTGTCGTGCCACCAGGCGGGGCTGGCGCTGCACATGCCCTGGCCGCGCTGGACGCCCGCGATCAAGCGCCTGGTCAAGCTCATGCTGCCGGGTATCTTCGGCGCCGGCGTGACGCAGCTCAATCTGGTGATCTCGACCGCGATCGCCTCGCTGCTGCCGACCGGCACGGTGTCCTACCTCTATTACGCCGATCGATTGAATCAGCTTCCTCTTGGTGTCGTGGGCATCGCGGTCGGCACCGCCATCCTGCCGCCGCTGTCGCGACAGGTAAGGCTGGGGGACGAAGCCGGCGCGGTCGCGACGCAAAATCGCGGGCTCGAGCTGGCGCTGTTCCTGACGCTGCCCGCGGCGGCGGCGCTCGGAATCCTGGCGAAGCCTATCCTGCAGGCGCTGTTCGAGCGCGGCGCCTTCGGCGCCACCGAGACCGCGGCGACGGCGGGCGCGCTCGCCGCCTATGCGGTGGGCCTGCCCGCCTTCGTGCTGGTCAAGGTGCTGGCGCCGGCGTTTTTTGCGCGCCACGACACCGCGACGCCGGTCAAGATCGCCTTCGTCGCGGTGGCGGCGAATCTGGCGCTGACGCTGCTGCTCGGCGTCGTCTTGCCGCTGCGCCATGTCGGCATCGCGCTCGCCACCTCGACCGCCGGCTGGATCAATTCCATGGCGCTGCTCTGGCTGCTGCACAAGCGCGGGCATTTCACGCTCGATGCGCGGTCGCGCGCGCGCATCCCCCGGATATTCGCCGCTGCCATCGGCATGGGCGCGGCGGTGGCGCTGCTGCGGGTTCCTTTGACTCCATGGCTGGCCGATGCGCTGCCGCTGCGTCTCGCGGCGCTTGCCATTCTGGTCGCCGCCGGCCTCGGCGCCTTCGCCGCGCTGTCGCTGGCGCTGGGCGCCGCGCGCTGGGGCGAGATCAAATCCCGTCTGCGCTTGACCCGCGGCCCCGGCGGCGGCGATAACACCGCGCCTTCCGTGCCACCGATCGACGGACCATGAACCGCATCTTCTCGGGCGTGCAGCCCACCGGCAATCTGCATCTCGGCAATTACCTCGGCGCCATCCGCAACTGGGTGCAGCTGCAGAAGGGTTACGACTGCATTTTCTGCATCGTCGATTTGCACGCGCTGACGCTGCCGCAGGACCCGGCGCAGCTCAAGGCGCAGACGCGCGAAGTCACCGCCGCCTATATCGCCGCCGGCATCGATCCCAAGCGCTGCATCATCTTCAACCAATCGACCGTGCCCGGCCATGCCGAGCTCGCGTGGCTGCTCGGGTGCCTGACGCCGCTCGGCTGGCTCAACCGCATGACTCAGTTCAAGGAGAAGGCGGGCAAGACGCGCGACAATGCCGGGCTCGGCCTCTACGCCTATCCGGTGCTGATGGCGGCCGATGTGCTCCTCTATAAGGCGACGCATGTGCCGGTCGGCGAGGACCAGAAGCAGCATCTCGAGCTGGCGCGCGACATCGCCGGCGCCTTCAATCGGCGCTATGGCGTCGAGTTCTTTCCGCTGCCGGAACCCCAAATCTTTGGCGCCGGCACGCGGGTGATGAGCCTGCGCGACGGCACCAGGAAGATGTCGAAATCAGACGAATCCGATTATTCACGCATCAACATGACCGACGATGCCGACGCTATCGCACTGAAAATCCGCAAGGCGAAGACCGATCCGCAGCCGCTGCCGGCGGACGAGAAGGAATCGGCGGCGCGGCCCGAGGCGGACAATCTCCTCGGCATCTATGCCGCGCTGTCGGGGCTGGACAAGCCGGCGGCGGTGGCGCGCTTCGCCGGAAAGAGCTTCTCGGCCTTCAAGGAGGAGCTCTCGGGCGTGGCGTCCGAGGTGCTAGGCAAGATCGGCGGCGAGATGCGCCGCTTGCAGGCCGATCCCGGCTATATCGACGGCGTGCTGAAGGACGGGGCCGACCGGGCCAACGCCATCGCCTTGCCGAATTTGCGCGAAATCTTCGATCTCATGGGCCTGTTGCGGCCCTAGACCTTATTTGCCGAGCGCGGCCACGCCGGCGGCGGCGCATTGGCCGTCCTGCGCCGAGGAGGCGCCCGAGACGCCGAGGCCGCCCACCACCTTGTCGCCCGCCATCAAGGGGACGCCCCCTTCAATCGGCAGCACGCCCGGCAGGCTGGCGAGATGCGTCTTGCCGCTGGCATAGGCGTCTTCCCAGAACTTGGTCGGGCGCTTGAACATCACCGCGGCGCGCGCCTTGGCGGCCGAGACCTCGACACTGGCGAGGCCCGCGCCGTCCATGCGGATGAAATGCAGCAGATGCCCTGCCTCGTCGACCACCGACATCGACAGCGCGAAATTGTGCTTCCTCGCCTCGGCCTCGGCGGCGGCGATCACCTTGCGGGCGCCTTCCAGGGTCAGCGTCTTGCGGTCGGCGAGATCGGCCATGCGGGGCTCCCATAAGGCTGGCGAGGGATCGGATCATAGCGCCCGTCGCCCCCGGGCGGCAAAACGCTTGGTTGCCGCCGCGTCGCGGTTGTAGCTTGGGCGACCGACCGCGCGCCGCCCGCGTGCGGCGTTGGGGGATTCCGCCGTGGATATTTACCTGCCCATCGCCGCGGTCTCATTGAACGGCCTCGTGCTGCTGATATTGGGCGCGGCGGTCGGCTTCCTGTCGGGCATCTTCGGCGTCGGCGGCGGCTTTCTCATGACGCCGCTGCTTATCGTCTTCGGCGTGCCGCACGCGGTCGCGGTCGCGACCTCGGCCAATCAGCTTGTCGGCGCCTCGGTCTCGGGTGCGCTGGCGCATTGGCGGCGCGGCAATGTCGATTTCGCCATGGGATTCGTGATGCTGGCCGGCGGGTTGGCCGGCTCGGTGCTCGGCGTCTGGTTCTTTGCCCTGCTGCTGCGCTTCGGCCAGGCCGAGACCGTGGTGAACCTGTCCTACGCGCTGCTGCTCGGCGTGCTCGGCGCGCTGATGATGATCGAGAGCATCCGCGCCTTCCTGCGGCTGCGTCAGCCGGCGCTGCCCCGGCGCAAGCTGCATCAGCACACCTGGCTGCACGGCCTGCCGTTCAAGATGCGGTTCCGCCGCTCCAAGCTCTATATCAGCATGCTGCTGCCCCTCGGCCTCGGCTTCGTGGTCGGCATGCTGTCGGCAATCATGGGCATCGGCGGCGGCTTCGTCATGGTGCCGGCGATGATCTACATCCTCGGCATGCCGACGCAGACGGTGCCCGGCACCTCGCTCTTCCAGATCATCTTCGTCTCCGCCGCGGTGACCGTGCTGCAGGCGATCGAGAACGGCACCGTCGACATCGTGCTGGCGCTCATCCTGCTGCTCGGCGGCGTCATCGGTGCGCAGCTCGGCAGCCGCTTCGGCACGCGCCTCAGGGGCGAGCAGCTGCGCGCGGCGCTCGCCATCCTGGTTCTCGGCATGGGCCTGAAATTGGCCGCCGATCTGACGGTTGAGCCGGCTCAGCGCTACACGCTCGAGGCGCTGCCATGAGGCGCGCGGCGGCGATCCTGGCTTTTTTGGCTTCGCTGTTGAGCGCCGCCGCCGCGCGGGCCGAACAGCCGCTGCTCGCGGATCTCTCCGAGCATCTGGTCGCGATCACCACCGGCTTCACCGGCGCCTCGGTCGTGCTCTTCGGCGCGACCGATGGCCCCGGCGACGTCGTGATCGTGGTGCGCGGGCCGGAACGCGAAATGGTGGTGCGGCGCAAGAGCCGCATCGCCGGCTTATGGGTCAACACGCGCCAGTTCGCCTTCACCGGCGTGCCGACCTATTACGCGGTGTTCTCCTCGGCGCCGCTCAACGACATCGTGCCGCAAGCGGTGCAGTCGCTGCACCAGATCGGTCTCGCCAATCTGCGGCTGCAGCCGAAAAGCGCCGCCGCCGATCCCGATACCGTCGCCGACTTTCGCGCCGCCTTGCTCGACGACCAGCAGCGCGCCGGCGTCTATGGCGACAATGTCGGCAAGATCAGTTTCCTCGGCGACCGCCTGTTCCGTACCACGCTCGATTTTCCCGCCAATCTGCCGACCGGCACGTATTTCATCGAGGTGCTGCTGATTCGCGATCAGGCGGTCGTCAGCGGCCAGACCACGCCGCTGGTCGTCTCGCAGATCGGTGTCGACGCCGAGGTCGGCGAATTCGCCGATCGCTGGTCGCTGCTTTACGGCATCATTGCGGTGGTCGTCGCGGCGCTGGCAGGATATCTGGCGAGCCTGCCGTTCCGCCACGCGTGAGCGCTAGCCCCATGCCCGAACAGCCTAAGCCCGAACAGCCCAAGTCCCGGAAGGGCGCGAAAGAGAAGAAGCCGTCGGCGCCGCCGGCGCAGCGCATCTTTCTTATCGTCGTCGACGAGACCGAGGAAATGCGCGTGGCCCTGCGCTATGCCGCCCTGCGCGCCCGACACACCGGCGGTCGCGTGGCGTTCCTTTACGCCATCGAGCCGAGCGAGCTCACGCAATGGATGGCCGTCGAGACGATCGAGCGCGAGGAGAATCGCGCCAAGGCCGAAACGCTGCTCGCCAAGCTCGCGGCCGAGGTGCAGGAAATCTCGGGCACACAGCCCGTCATCTATATCCGCGAGGGAAGGCGGCGCGACGAATTGCTGGCCTTGATCGCCGAGGAGCCGAGCATCTCGGTCCTGGTGCTGGCGGCGGGCAGCGGGCCCGACGGTCCGGGGCCGCTCATTACCTCGCTGCTCGGCAAGATGGCGGCGGGCGTGCGGGTGCCGATCACCATCGTGCCGGGCCGCCTCGACGAGGCGCAGCTCGCCGCCTTGGCCTAACGCCTTATGCTGAAAGACCTTATCGGGCAAAGGGTTGACTTCGCGGGCCCAAAGCCCAAGTTTAAGGTCGCAACAGAGAGTCCCGCATGTTCATTCAGACCGAAACCACGCCCAATCCCGCGACGTTGAAATTCCTCCCCGGCCGCGCCGTGATGACCGAGGGCACGGCGAATTTCCCGACCGCTGAAACGGCGCATCGCTCGCCTCTCGCCCAGAGGCTTTTTGGCATCGACGGCGTGACCGGCGTGTTCCTCGGCAGCGATTTCGTCACCGTCGCCAAGGGCGACGGCGTCGAATGGCTGACCCTCAAGCCGCAGGTGCTCGGCGCGGTGATGGATCATTTCACCGCCGGCCAGCCGGTGGTGATCGACAGTCCGGCGCCCGAAGAAAAGCAGGAAGGCGACGAGATCGTCGCCCAGATCAAGGAATTGCTTGAGACCCGCGTTCGCCCGGCGGTAGCGCAGGACGGCGGCGACATCATTTTCGATCACTATGCCGACGGCATCGTCTTCCTGCACATGCAGGGCTCCTGTTCGGGCTGCCCCTCCTCGACCGCCACGCTCAAGGCCGGCATCGAGAACATGCTGAAACACTACGTGCCCGAAATCGTCGAGGTCCGCGCGGTTTAAGAAACGCCGACCTTCCTCATCATCGGCTCCGGCAGATCGGCATCCGACAGCAGCGCATAGCGTCGGGCATCGAACAGCTGGTAGTGCCACCATTCGTTCTTGTAGAAATCCCAACCCGCGGCGCTCATCAGCCCGAGCAGCAGCAGCCGGTTGCGCTGCGCTACGGCGGAAATTTCGGTGTTGGCGTGATGCGACAGCTTCGTGAAGGCGTCGAAATCCGTTCCCATGTCGAGCGGCTTGCCGCGCGCATCGATCAGCGTCAGATCCACGGCGACGCCGCGCGAATGCGGCGAGCCCTTGCGCGGGTCGGCGAGGAATTCCGGATCGGGCCGGAAATTCCACAGCGCCCATTGCGCCTCGCTCGGCCGGAAGGCGTCGAACAGCTTGAGGCGCAGGCCGAGCGGCCGCGCCAGCTCGATCGCCGCCTCGAGGCAGCGCCGCGCGTCGGGATGGAGATAGCAGGCGGCGCGGGCATAGACCGGCTTGCCGGTGAAGTTGTCGGGCGTCGCATAGGCGATATCGAGCTCGACATCGTGGCTGCGCCGCGTGATTTCATCGAGCGCCATGGCGTTTTCCGTATTTCGCGCGGCTTTTCTCCTAGCACGATATGATCGGCCCGGCATGAGGCTTTAATATGAAAGTGCTGGCGACATGAACGTGCTGGGCTTCGATTGCGCCGGTCGCGGCTGCTCGGCCGCGGTGCTGCGCGGCGACACGGTGCTGGCAAGCCGCGCCGAGCCGATGGAGCGCGGCCAGGCCGAAAAGCTGATGCCGCTCATCGTCGAAACCCTAGCGGCGGCGGGGGTCGCTGCCACGGCGCTCGATCTCGTCGCCGTCACCACCGGCCCCGGCGGCTTCACGGGCGTGCGCATCGGTCTGGCCGCGGCGCGCGGCTTGGCGCTCGGCCTGGGCCGGCCGTTGATCGGAATCTCCAGCTTTGCCGCTGTGGCGGCGGCGGTGCCGTTGAATTCGCGCAACGGCCGGAAGCTGGTCGTGGCGCTCGACAGCAAGCGCGACGAATTCTATCTGCAAGGCTTTGGCGCCGACGGCGCGGCGCTCGGCGACGGTGCGCTGGTGCCGCCGGCAGCACTTGCCGCGTTTCTGCCGCCGGGCAAGCTGTTGCTCGCCGGCGACGCGGCGGCCCGGCTCGCCGCGCTGCTCGCCGGAAGCGACGTCGAAATCGCCGCGGCGCAGCTCCCCGATCCCGCCGATGTGGCGCGGCTCGGCGCTTTTCTCTGGCATCAAGGCGAACGTGCGCCGCCGCGGCCGCTTTATCTGCGCGCGCCCGACACCACCGCGCCCCGCTCCACCGCCCCGGGCGCCGTTTCGGCGACGCCATGAGCCCGGCGCCGATCCTGCGTGCGGCCGATCCCGCCGACGCGCCGGCGCTCGCCTTGCTCCATGACCGGGCGTTTCCTTACGAGGCGTGGGAGCCGAGTTCGCTGATCCGGCTGTTGGGGCTGCCGTGCATCCATGCCCGGCTGGCCGATTCCGGTCTGCGCGCGCCGGCCGGGTTCATCCTGGCGCTCATCGTTGGCGGCGAGGCCGAAGTGCTGACGCTCTGCGTCGATCCGGCGCAGCGCCGCCGCGGGTTGGCGCGGGCGCTGCTGGCCGATCTCTATGAGCAGGCGCGCCGGGGGCGGGCCATCCGCGCCGTGCTCGAAGTCGCGGCCGACAACGAGGTGGCGCTGGCGCTCTATCGCGGCGAGGGGTTCGCGCCGGTGGGGCGCCGACCGGGCTATTACCGGCGACCCGACACGGCGCCGGCCGACGCCGTGATCCTGGCGCGACAACTCTAGTTTTGCTTGTATTCGCAGCCCTGCGCTGCATGAATAACAAGCGCCGACCAGCAATTCGCCAATATAATTTATGAATCTCTGAAATCTTCGTTGCGCGTCTGCGCGAAATTACTTATATCACCGCTGCAAAACACCTGAAGGAAGCCTTGCCGATGACCGAAAAAGCCGGACCGAGCAGCCTTTTGGAGCTGACGACGGAGATCGTCGCCGCCCATGTCTCGAACAACAGCGTTGCGCCGACCGATTTGCCGCAGCTGATCGACCAAGTCTATCAGTCGCTGTCGAATATCGGCAAAGGCCCGGCGGGAACCGCCGAGCGGCCGAAGCCGGCGATCGCGATCAAGCGCTCGATCCACCCGGATTACATCGTCTGTCTCGAGGACGGCAAGAAGCTGAAAATGCTCAAGCGCCACCTCAAGACCTCCTACAACATGACCCCCGAATCCTACCGCGAACGCTGGGGCTTGGCCGCCGACTACCCGATGGTGGCGCCGAACTACGCCCGCCAACGCTCGAAGCTCGCCAAGGAGATCGGCCTCGGCACCCGCGGCCGCCAGGCTAAGGCGAGCTGAACGATCCCGGCCGCAGCCGGGGCCTTGCCGTCATCCAATTGTCATTGCGGGTGAGTAGCTTGCGGGGGCATGCCGGCCTATAGGCTCGCCTCCGCCTTTGCCTTATACTCGCCCCATGGCACAGATTGGCGCTGGCGCTGGTGCATGACCCCGTCGCGTCTCGAACAGCTTTGCATCGACAAAGGGCTGAAGATGACCGACCAGCGTCGGGTCATCGCGCGCGTCCTGTCGGATGCCGCCGACCACCCCGACGTCGAAGCGGTGCATCGGCGCGCCACGGAAATCGATCCCAAGATCTCGATCGCCACGGTCTATCGCACCGTGCGCCTGTTCCAGGAGGCGAGCATCCTGGCGCGGCATGATTTCGGCGACGGGCGCGCCCGCTATGAAGAGGCGCCGACCGAACATCACGACCATCTCATCGATCTGCAATCCGGCCGCGTGTTCGAGTTCCGCAACGAGGAAATCGAGAAGCTGCAACGTGATGTTGCGGCGCGTCTGGGCTACAAGCTCGTCGATCACCGTCTCGAACTTTTCGCGGTACCCATCGAGAATGCTGACGGAAAATCACGCAAGAAATAGGCACGCTCCGCTCGACGGCGCGGCCGCCGCCGCGGTCGATCTGCGCGCGGGAGCGCTGCAGGTGCGGCTGGCGGCGGGTGCGGACGATATCGAGGCGGCGCAGGCGCTGCGCTACCGAATCTTCTATCAGGAAATGGGCGCACATCCGACGGTCGAGACCGCGCTGCTGCGGCGCGATGCCGACGATTTCGACGCCGTGGCCGATCATCTGCTGGTCGTCGATCACGACCGGCGCGCGATCGTCGGCACCTATCGCTTGATCCGGCGCGAAGCCGCTTTGCGGCGCGGCCGCTTTTACACCGCGGCGGAATACGATATCGCCTGCATCGAAGCCCATCCCGGCGAGATTCTCGAGCTCGGCCGCTCCTGCGTCGATGCGGCGGCGCGCAACCGCGCCACCATGCAACTGCTGTGGCGCGGCATCGCCGCCTATGTCTTCCATTACAACATCGAGCTGATGTTCGGCTGCGCCAGCCTGCCGGGCACCGACGCGACGAAGCTCGCCGTGCCGCTGTCCTATCTCCATCATTTCCATCTGGCGCCGCCGCCGCTGCGCGTGCGCGCCTTGTCCGATCGCCATGTCGAGCTCAACCGCCTGCCGCGCGAGGCCTTCGATCCGGCCGTGGCGCTCGGCCAATTGCCGCCGCTGGTGAAGGGCTATCTCCGGCTCGGCGGCTTCGTCGGCGACGGTGCCGTCGTCGACCGGCAATTCAATACGACCGATGTCTGCGTGCTGGTGAAGACCGATCTGGTGACCCAAAAATACTACCGCCATTACGAGCGCCGGGCGCGCGAGGACGTCGTCGCCTGATGGTGCCGGTGAGCGGGTTCCTGCGGATTTTCCGGGCCTTGTCGTATTTCCTGCTGACCCTGCCGCTGATGCCGGTGCAGGCGGTGCTGGTCGGGCTGAAGACGCCCTTAGCGCTCAAAGTGCCGCTCGCCTATCACCGCCTGGTCTGCCGGCTGCTCGGCATCGCGATCGAGCGCCGCGGCGAGGTCTCGACCGCGCGGCCGACGCTCTTCGTCGCCAACCACACCTCCTATCTGGATATCGAAATCCTCGGCGCCTCGGTTCCGGCGGCGTTCGTCTCCAAGGCGGATGTCGATGGCTGGCCGCTCTTCGGCTGGCTTGCCCGGCTGCAGCGCACGGTGTTCATCGACCGTAAGCGGCGCAGCGTCGAGCGGCAGCGCAATGCGCTGGCCGACCGGCTCACGGCCGGCGACAGCCTGATCCTCTTTCCCGAAGGCACCAGCAGCGACGGCCAGCGGCTCCTGCCGTTCAAGAGCGCGCTTTTCGCCGCGGTCATCGAAACCGCGCGTGACCGCCCGGTCACGGTGCAGCCGGTTTCGATCGCCTATCTGCGGCTTGACGGCATGCCGCTCGGCCGCTTCTATCGGCCCTTCTTCGCCTGGTACGGGGACATGGATCTGGCGCCGCATCTCTGGGTGATGCTCGGCCTGGGGCGGCTCGGAATCGGCGTTACGTTCCACGCGCCGGTCGCGGCATCCGATTTCCCCTCGCGCAAGGAATTGAGCGAATATTGCGAGCGGGTCGTGGCCGGCGGCCTGGCGGCGGCGCTCGCCGGGCGCGGGCCGCCTCCGGCGCAACGGGCGCAAGCGGCGCTGGTCCTGGTCGATGCGCAATGAAGGTTTGAGCGTTCGGAAAGGTTTGAGGGTTTGGTGAAAAAGCTGCACGTCAAGACCTATGGCTGCCAGATGAACGTCTACGATTCCATCCGCATGGCGGAGCTGATGGCAGAAGAAGGCTATGTCGAGACCGGCGATGTGGATGACGCCGACCTCGTCGTGCTCAACACCTGCAATATCCGCGAGAAGGCGGCGGAGAAGCTGTTCTCCGACCTGGGCCGGCTCGGCGAGATCAAGGCGTTGCGCGCAAGCGCCGGCAGCCCGGTCGTCTTCGCGGTGGCCGGCTGCGTCGCGCAAGCCGAGGGCGGCGAGATACTGCGCCGCGCCAAGGACGTCGAGATCGTGATCGGCCCGCAAAGCTATCACCGCCTGCCGGCGCTGGTGGAAGGGGCAATGCTCGGCCGGCGCGCGGTCGAGACCGATTTTCCGGCCGAATCGAAATTCGATCATCTGCCGCCGCGTCCCGCGACGACCCGCGCCGCCAGCGCTTATCTCTCGGTGCAGGAAGGCTGCGATAAGTTCTGCAGCTTCTGCGTCGTGCCCTATACGCGGGGATCGGAATACTCGCGCCCCGTCCCCGATGTCCTGGCTGAAGCAACGCGGCTTGTCGCCTCGGGTGCGCGCGAGATCGTGCTGCTCGGCCAGAACGTCAATGCCTATCATGGCGCTTCGCCGGATGATGGAGACTGGGGCCTCGGCAATCTCATCCGTGCCGTGGCGGAAATCCCCGGCATCGCCCGTATCCGCTATATGACGTCCCATCCCAACGACGTCGACGACGAACTGACCGCCGCGCATCGCGACGTCGAAGCCCTCATGCCGTTCCTTCATCTGCCGGTGCAGTCGGGTTCCGACCGCGTGCTGGCCGACATGAACCGCCGCCATACCGCTGCCGATTACCGCCGCACCATCGACCGGCTGCGCGCCGCGCGGCCCGATCTGGCCCTGTCGTCCGATTTCATCGTCGGCTTCCCGGGGGAAAGCGATGCCGATTTCACTGCCTCCCTGGAGCTCGCGCGCGACATCGGCTTCGCCCAGGCCTTCTCGTTCAAGTACAGCGCGCGGCCCGGCACGCCCGCCGCGACGCGCGCCGACCAGGTGCCCGAGCCGGTCAAGACGGCGCGGCTGCAGGAACTCCAGGCGCTGCTCGCGGTGCAGCAGCAGCGCTTCAACGCCGGCTTCGTCGGTCGCACCATGCCGGTACTGTTCGACAAGCCGGGGCGTCATCCCGGCCAGCTCGGCGGCCGCTCGCCCTGGCTGCAGGCGGTCCATGCCGAAGCGCCGGAATCCCTGCTCGGTCGGATCGCCGAGGTCGCCGTCGCCGAGTTGCGTCCCAACAGCCTGACCGGCGTTCTGACGACACGGGGCGCAGCGTGAACCCGCGTGAAGTCCTGAGCGCCCATGCGCGCGAGGCCGCAGCGCGGCTGCAGATGCAATTCGACGACAATAGCCTGCTGTCGCAGCTCTTCGGCGAGCGCGACCGCAATTTGGAACGCATCGAGCGCGCGCTCGGCGTGTCGCTCGCCTCGCGTGGCAACCGCATCGCGATCTCGGGTCCGGGGCCCAGCGCCGATCTGGCGCGGGCCGCGCTCGCGTCGCTCTACGCGCACCTCAAGCGCGGCATGGAGATCGACGCCCAGGCGGTCGACGCGGCGCTGCGCATGGCGCCGCACCGCGTCGCCGAAGCCAACGCCGAGGCGTCGCATGACGGCGAGGAAATCCGCACGCGTAAGCGGCGGATATCGGCGCGCGGCCCGGTCCAGGTGCAATACATCAAGGCGCTGCGCAAGCACGAGCTGGTCTTCGGCATCGGCCCGGCCGGCACCGGCAAGACTTATCTGGCGGTGGCGATGGCGGTCGACCTGTTGATGGCCGGCCAGGTCCAGCGCATCGTGCTGTCGCGTCCGGCAGTCGAAGCCGGCGAGCGGCTGGGCTTCCTGCCCGGCGACCTGAAGGAGAAGGTTGATCCCTATCTGCGTCCGCTCTACGACGCGTTGCACGACATGATGCCCGGCGAGCAGGTGATGAAGCGGCTGGCCTCGGGCGAGATCGAGATCGCGCCGCTTGCCTTCATGCGCGGCCGCACCCTATCGAACGCCTATGTGATCCTCGACGAGGCGCAGAACACCACGCCGGTCCAGATGAAGATGTTCCTGACGCGCTTGGGTGAAAACGCGAGGATGGCCGTCACCGGCGATCTGTCGCAGATCGACCTGCCCAAGGGCGCGCGCTCCGGCCTGACCGACGCGATCGAGGCGCTGGATGGCATCGAGGGCGTGGCACTGATCCGCTTCGGCGAGGCCGACGTCGTTCGCCATCCGCTGGTCGCGCGCATCGTCGGCGCCTATGAGCGGCGCGATAAGGCCGCCGAATCGCGGCGCAAGAAGGACAATGACGGCCAGGATTAAGGCGCCCCCGGCCGCGCCCCCTCCGGTCACGATTGACGTGGCTGAGCCCTGCGCGTCGTGGCGCGCAGCATTGCCCGACGCCGCTGCCATCGCCGCGCGGGCCGCCGCCGCCGCGCTGGCCGAGGCGGCTTCCGGCACGGGCGCCGCCGAGCTATCGCTGGTGCTGGCGGACGATGCCATGCTGCGCGATCTCAACCGGCGCTTCCGCAACCAGGACAAGCCGACCAACGTCTTGTCGTTCCCCGCCGCCGGCGCCGTGCCAAGGCCTGGGCCGGCATTGGGGCCGGCGCCGATGATTTTGCTGGGCGATGTCGTGCTCGCCTTCGAGACGGTGGCGCGCGAGGCCACGGCGCAGGGCAAGAGCCTCGCCGATCATCTGGCGCATTTGGTGGTCCACGGCGTCCTTCACCTCCTGGGTGACGACCACGGGGACGCTGCCGAGGCGGTGCGCATGGAAAGCCGCGAGATCGCCATCCTGGCCGCGCTCGGGATATCCGATCCTTATCTCGTCCGGGAGGCCGGCCATGGCTGATTCAGCTTCGCGCCCGCGCCGCGGTGGTCTCCTCGCATGGCTCCGGCAGCTTGGCGGCGGCCCGGACGAGGAGCCGAGCCTGCGCGACGAGCTCGAAGAGCTCATCGAGGAGCATGACGAGCAGCAGCCGATCGATCCGCTCGAGCGTACGCTGCTGGTCAACATCCTCAAGCTGCACGAGGTCACCGCCGGCGACATCATGGTGCCGCGCATCGACATCATCACGCTGGCGATCGACACGCCCTTTGCCGAGGCGGCGCAGCTGATGGTCGAGCACGGCCATTCGCGCGTGCCGGTCTATCGCGAGACGATCGATAACGTCGTCGGCATGGTGCACATCAAGGACATGCTGCCGCACGCGGTCGATGGCAAGGCGGTCTCGCTCGCCGATATCGTGCGCAAGGTGCTGTTCGCGCCGCCGACGCTGCCGGTTCTCGATCTCCTCAAGCAGATGCGGCTGGCGCGCGTGCATCTGGCGCTGGTCGTCGACGAGTTCGGCGGCGTCGACGGCCTTGTCACCATCGAGGACGTGATCGAGGAGATCGTCGGCGACATCGAGGACGAGCATGACGACGCCTATCGGCCGCGCATCATCGCCCGGCCCGACGGCACGTTCATTGCCGATGCCCGGGCACCCTTGGATGAACTCGCCAGGCGGGTGAAGGCGCCGCTGCTGCCAGGCGCGCAGGCCGACGGCGTCGACACCGTGGGCGGTCTCGCCGTGGCGCTCGCCGGGCGCGTGCCGGGGCGCGGCGAGGTGATCGCGCATCCCGCCGGATTTACGTTGGAGGTTCTCGAGGCTGATCCGCGCCGCGTCAAGCGCTTGCGCATCAAGGGGCTGGCGTCCGACACTCCGCCGCATGGCTGATCTTGCCCTCCGGCGCGGCGTCGGCGCGGTCTTGCCGCTTCAACGCGTGGCCCTGATTGCGGCGGAGCTCGCCGGCTGGCGGCGCTATGGCACGGCTTTCCTGCTCGGCGCGCTCGCCGTCGCGGCGCTCCCGCCGGTCGATTTGACGCCGATCCTGTTCGTTTCCTTCAGCGGCCTGGTCTGGCTCGCCGAAGGCAATCGCGGCGGACGCGATGCTTTCGCCCTCGGCTGGAGCTTCGGCGCCGGCTTCTTCGTCGCCGGTCTTTATTGGATCGGCGTCGCTCTCACCGTCGATTGGGCGCAATTCTGGTGGCTCTTTCCCATCGCTGAGCTGGCCGTACCCGCCGGCCTCGCCATCTTTACCGGCCTCGCCACGCTGGCCGGCGACCTCGCCAACCGGTATCTCCGCCTGTCGTTCACGGCGCGGATCGTTTCGCTGGCGATCTGCTGGGCGGCGCTCGAATATCTCCGTGGTCACGTGCTGTCGGGATTTCCGTGGAACCTGGTCGGCTACGCCTGGTCCGGCGGCTTCCCGGGCGCCATCGCCGTGCTGCAGTCGACGTCCGTCATCGGCATCTACGGCCTGAGCTTCCTCACCGTGCTGGTGGCGGCGCTCCCCGCGTCGCTTGGCGATCCGGCCGGCGCCAAGCCTTGGCCCGCGCTCGCCGGTCTGCTGCTCGTCGCCTTGCTGGCGGTCGCCGGCGCCTGGCGCCTTGCGGTCAGCCCGCGCGCCGATGTGGCGGGCGTCACGCTCCGGCTGGTGCAGCCCTCGATCCCGCAGACTCTCTATAACGATCCGGCACAAATGCTCACCAATTTCCGCCGGCTGATGACGCTGTCGCTCTCGCCAAGCCCGGAAAAACTCTCCGCCGTGATCTGGCCCGAAGGCAGCGCGCCACCCTTCCTCGAGCGCGACGCCGCTTCGCGCGAGGCCTTCGCCCATGCCGCGCCCGAAGGCGGCCTCGTCATCGCCGGCACGGTGCGCGGTGAACCGAACCAGCCCAACGGCGCGATCGAACGCTATTTTAACAGCCTCGCCGTCGTCGACCGCGCCGGCAGTATCGTCGCCACCTACGACAAGCATCATCTGGTGCCCTTTGGCGAGTACGTGCCTTTCCGCGGCGTGCTGCCGATCAACAAGATCACGCCCGGCACCGTCGATTTCACCGCCGGCCCCGGCCCGCGCACGCTCGACCTGCCGGGATTGCCGCCGGCGAGTCCGCTGATCTGCTACGAGGCGATCTTTCCCGGCGAGGCGGTCGATCCGGCGCATCGGCCGCAATGGCTTTTGAACGTGACCAACGATGCCTGGTACGGATTCACTTCGGGCCCGTTTCAGCATCTTGCCATCGCGCGCGTGCGCGCCATCGAACAGGGACTGCCGCTGGCGCGCGCCGCCAATAACGGGGTCTCGGCGGTGGTCGATCCGTTCGGCCGCGTCACCGGCCGTCTGGCGCTCGACGCCATCGGCGTGCTCGACCGACCGTTGCCGCGGGCGCTTGCGCCGACGATCTATGCGCGCTTCGGCGATTCGGGTTTCGTGTCGCTTTTGCTCTTAGGGATAGCAGCGGCGCTGGGCATCACCCGATATGAGCGAAATCGGCATGCCGGCGCGGCAAAGTCGCGGGGTTGAGCGGCCCGAATCGGCACTCGGGTTGACCGCATACGATCGCATGAATACAAGGTGGGGACGCTCAAGAAACCTGCGCACAGGTCTCAATGAATCCCCAACCCGGCGGCCGCGGCCGCCGCAATAAATCGGACAAGCCCCATCCCGTTGACGTGCATGTTGGCTCGCGGTTGCGGTTGCGCCGCACGCTGCTCGGCATGAGCCAGGAAAAACTCGGCCACGCCATCGGCCTCACCTTTCAGCAAGTTCAGAAGTACGAGCGCGGCGCCAACCGCATCGGGGCGAGCCGGCTCTACGAGTTGTCGCGCGTCCTCGACGTGCCGGTGACATTTTTCTTCGATGCGCTCGATCCCGCGCTCGTCGGCGGCATGAGCGCGGCGACGCCGGATTTCGAAGCCGAGCCGCTGATGAAGCGCGAGACCCTTGAATTGGTGAGGGCCTATCTGCGCATCGCCGAGCCGTCGCTGCGCCGCCGCGTCTTCGATCTCGCCAAGGCGATCGCCAATGCCTATACGGGGCGGGCTCCCCAGCGTTGAGCCGGGGCGCTGCGAGTCCGCTTGCCACTTGCCCTGCCGATCACGATGCTGCGTCCGATGATGGGCGAGGAAGATGTCGCGCGCGCACGACGCGTCTATGGCCGACGCCGCGGGCGCAAGCTGCGGCCGTTGCAGCGCGGGCTGATGGAGACGCTGTTGCCGCGCCTGCGAGTGGCGCTGCCGGCGCGCGGCGCGCTCACGCCGCTTACGCTGTTCCCGTCCACGGTCGAGACGATCTGGCTCGAGATCGGCTTTGGCGCCGGCGAGCATCTGGCGGCGCAGGCGGCGGCGCATCCCGCGATCGGGCTGCTGGGGGCCGAGGTCTATGAAAGCGGCATCGCCAAATTGCTCGTCGCCGTAGAGCACGAAAAGCTCGGCAATGTGCGGATCTTCGCCGATGACGCGCGGCTGCTGTTGCACGGCCTCGCCGACCGCTCGCTCGCCCGCGCCTTCATCCTCTTTCCCGATCCTTGGCCGAAGGAGCGTCATAAGAAGCGCCGCATGGTGGCAACCGAGACATTGGATGAACTTGCGCGCGCCCTGATCCCGGGCGCCGAGCTGCGCCTCGCCACCGACGATCCGGATTACGCCGAATGGATGGTCGAGCGCTTCGCCGCCCATCCGGCCTTTGCCGAAATCGCCCGCGGCACGGGCGCCTGGCCCGGCCGGCCGGCCGATTGGCCGGCGACGCGCTACGAGCAAAAGGCGCTCGCCGCCGGGCGGAATCCGCGGTTCTTCCGCTTGGCGCGGCGCCCGGATGCCGCCTAAACCCTTGCGAAGAGCGTGGAACCGACTATATTCCCGCCAACAATAAGAAGAGTCCCATAGACCCGGTCATACTGCCGGGTTGAAGTCCGCGGTGGGCCGGTGGCCCACTTTTTATTTGAGTCGAAAGCTTGATGGAATCCGGTTCCGCCGTGCTTGACGCGAAAAGTATCGAAGCCTTGATCGTCCCCTCGCTCGAGGCGATGGGCTATCGCGTGCTGCGCGCCGTCTTCACCGGCAGCGGGCATCGCCCGACGCTGCAGATCATGGTCGAGCGCCTCGACGATGCGGCGATTTCGGTCGACGATTGCTCGCTCGTCAGTTCCACGGTGTCGGCGCTTCTCGACGTGGCTGACCCGGTTGCGGGGCCCTATGTCCTGGAGGTCAGCTCGCCGGGCATCGACCGCCCGCTGCTGCGCCGCGCCGATTACGAGCGCTTCGCCGGCTTCGAGGCGAAGGTCGAGGTCGCCAAGCCGGTCGAGGGCCGCCGCCGCTTCCGCGGCCGGCTGCTCGGCATCGACGGCGAGGCGGTCAAGCTCAACCTCGGCGAAGAGACCGTGGCGCTGCCGCTCGCCGAGATCACCCGCGCCAAGCTCGTTCTGACCGACGATCTGATCGCCGCCACAACCGCGAAAGCGTCCAGCTAGGACAAAAGATGCAAACCAGCACCAGCTATCCCCGCCCCGAATTGCTCCAGGTCGCCGACACGGTCGCGCGCGACAAGGGAATCGACCGCGACGAAGTCCTCGAGGCGATGGAGCAGGCGATCCAGAAAGCCGGCCGCTCCAAATTCGGCCAGGAATACGACATCCGCGCCGAGATCGACCGCAAGAGCGGCGAGATCAAGCTGATGCGCTTCCGCGAGGTCGCCGATCCGGTGGTCAACGAGGCGACGCAGATTCCGCTTCCGGCGGCGAAGAAGATCAACCCCGAGGCGGAGATCGGCGATTTCCTCACCGATCCGCTGCCGCCGATCGATTTCGGCCGCATCGCGGCCCAGACGGCCAAGCAGGTGATCGTGCAGAAGGTGCGCGACGCCGAGCGCCAGCGCCAATTCAACGAGTTCAAGGACCGCGTCGGCGAGATCGTCAACGGGCTGGTCAAGCGCGTCGAGTTCGGCAACGTCATCGTCGATCTCGGCCGCGCCGAGGCCATCCTGCGGCGCGACGAGCTGCAGCCGCGCGAGACCTTCCGCCAAGGCGAGCGCGTCCGCGCCTATATCTACGACGTCCGCCAGGAAGTCCGCGGGCCGCAAATCTTCCTGTCGCGCACCCATCCGCAATTCATGGCCAAGCTGTTCGCCCAGGAAGTGCCGGAGATTTACGACGGCATCATCGAAATCCGCGCCGTGGCGCGCGATCCGGGCTCCCGCGCCAAGATCGCCGTCATCTCCAACGACAGCGGCATTGATCCGGTCGGTGCCTGCGTCGGCATGCGCGGCAGCCGCGTCCAGGCCGTGGTGGCCGAGCTGCAGGGCGAGAAGATCGACATCATTCCCTGGTCGCCGGATCCGGCGACCTTCGTCGTCAACGCGCTGGCCCCGGCCGAAGTCGCCAAGGTGGTGATGGACGAGGAGCAGCGGCGTATTGAAGTCGTTGTCCCTGATGACCAGCTCTCGCTCGCCATCGGCCGGCGCGGGCAGAACGTGCGCCTGGCTTCGCAGCTCACCGGCTGGGACATCGACATTCTCACCGAGGCCGAGGAATCCGAGCGCCGCCAGGAAGAGTTCCGCACCCGCTCGAAAATGTTCATCGAGGCGCTGGACGTCGACGACGTCATCGCCCATCTGCTCGTCACCGAGGGCTTCACCTCGCTCGAGGAGGTGGCGTTCGTCGACATCACCGACCTCTCGGGCATCGAGGGCTTCGAGGAAGAAGTCGCCCGCGAGCTGCAGCAGCGCGCGCAGAAATTCATCAAGGAGCGCGACGAGAAGCACGAGACCCGCCGCAGGGAACTCGAGGTCAGCGACGAGGTCGCCACCGTCGAGGGCGTGACCCCCGCGATGCTGGTCGCCTTGGGCGAGAAGGGCGTCAAGACGCTCGACGATCTGGCCGATCTGGCCGGTGACGAGTTGATCGAGATTGCGCAGGGTGCCGGCATCAAGCTCGACGCCGACGAAGCCAACGCGATCATCATGAAGGCCCGCGCGCATTGGTTCCCGGACGAGCCCGCGGCCGAAGCCGGCGCCGAAACCGCGGCCTCGGCCGCCGCGCCGCAGGCGGAGTAGCCCGAATTTGACCGCGCTTCCCGCCCGTGCAGACGACAAGGCCGCGGCGCCGGGAAAGCCGCGCACGGATGCTGCTGCCGGCGACGGCCCGAACCGCCGCTGCCTGGTGAGCGGCGAAAGTCGCGACAAGGCGCAATTGCTGCGATTCGTCGTCGGACCCGACAATTCGATCGTGCCGGATGTGGCCGGTCGCCTGCCGGGCCGGGGTTTGTGGTTGACCCCCGCCCGCGATATAGTGGAGCAGGCGGTGGCGAAGCGGCTCTTTGCCCGTGCGGCGCGGCACGACGTCACCGTTGGCCCGGGCCTCGCGGATCGGATCGAAGCCTTGCTGGTCCGCCGCTGCATCGAGCTTCTCGGCTTGGCACGGCGCGCGGGGCAGGCGGTGGCAGGCTTCTCCAAGGTCGAGGCGGCGCTGCGTGACGACGATGCCGCGGTGCTGGTCGAGGCGGCCGATGGGGCGGCCGACGGGCGCGGCAAGTTGCAGCGCCTGGCGCCGGATTTGCCGATGGCGGATCGACTGACCGCCGCCGAGCTGGCGCAGGCCTTCGGCCGCGAGCATGTCGTTCATGCGGCGCTGCTCAAGGGGCGGTTGGCGAAGAGTTTCGTCGCGGAATCGGCGCGTCTCGCCGGCTTCCGCGGCGCGGTCGAGAACGAAGCGAAGGGGCGTTAGAGGTTTCGGATCGTGGCTGAGAACCAAGGCGATGAAAAACGTCCGTTAAGCCTGGGCGGCCGCCCCGGCGGCAAGCTCGAGCTCAGGAAGCCGATCGAGACTGGCTCGGTGCGCCAGAGCTTCCCGCATGGCCGCTCGAAGACGGTGCAGGTCGAAGTCCGCAAGAAGCGCGGCGGCGGCCCGACTCTGGGCGAGCGGATCGAGGCGGTGCAGGCGAAAGATGCGGCCGCGGCCAAATCGGCCGCAGCGCCGGTGCCGGCCAAAGCCGCGCCCGCCGCGCCGAGCGCGCCGCGCCGCGGCGTGGTGCTGCCGCAAGGCCTGACGCCCGAGGAGCGCGCCCATCGCGCTCGCGCGCTCAAGAGCGCCATCCGTACCGAGGAAGAGGATCGCAAGACGGCGGAAACCGCGCGCACCGAAGAGCGCCGCCGCGCCGTCGAGCGGCGGCCCGACGAGTCGAAAACCGCCGCGGAAGCCCGTGCCGGCGACACCGTTTCGCCGGGCGGCGAGGTCAAGCGCGGCGCCGACGAAGAGACGCGCCGCAAGGCCAAGGCCGAGGAAGATTCGCGCATCGCCGTCGCCGAGCGTGCCGGCAAGGCCGCGGCCGCCAAGGTCGCGCTGCTCTCGGCCGCGGGTAAGGTCAAGCCCGAGGAAGAAGAGGAAGAAGGGCCGCGTCGTCCAGGGTTCGGCGTCAAGCGTCCACCCGCGGCGCCGCGGCGCGACGAGCCGCGCGCCCGCCGTACCAAGCTGACCGTCACGCGTGTCCTCAACGAGGAGGACAACGAGAAGATTCGCAGCGAGGCGGCGGTCCGCCGGCAACGCGAAAAGCAGCGCCAGCACCAACTGCAGCAACAGCAGCCGCCGGCGAAGCAAGTGCGCGAGGTCGTCGTGCCCGAGGCGATCACCGTCCAGGAATTCGCCAACCGCATGGCCGAACGCAGCGTCGACGTCATCAAGGCGCTGATGAAGATGGGCGTGATGGCGACGATCAACCAGACCATCGATCCCGACACCGCCGAGCTGGTCGCCGCCGAATTCGGCCACAAGATCAAGCGCGTCTCCGAGGCCGACGTCGAAGTCGGCCTCAAGGGCGAAGAGGACGCGCCCGAAACGCTGGAGTCGCGCCCGCCGATCGTCACCATCATGGGCCATGTCGACCACGGCAAGACTTCGCTGCTCGATGCGCTGCGCTCGACCGACGTGGTCTCCGGCGAGGCCGGCGGCATTACGCAGCATATCGGCGCCTATCAGGTGACGCTGAAGGGCGGTCGCCGCATCACCTTCATCGACACACCGGGCCACCAGGCCTTCACCGCCATGCGCGCGCGCGGCGCGCAGGTCACCGACATCGTCGTGCTGGTGGTCGCCGCCGACGACGGCATCAAGGAACAGACGATCGAGGCCATCCGCCACGCCAAAGAGGCGAAGGTGCCGATGATCGTCGCCATCAACAAGATCGACAAATCGGACGCCAAGCCCGACCGCGTGCGCCAGGAATTGCTCCAGCACGAGATCGTACTCGAAGAGCTGGGCGGCGACGTGCTCGACGTCGAGGTCTCGGCGACCAAGAAGACCAACCTCGACAAGCTCGAGGAAGCGATCCTGCTGCAAGCCGAAATCCTCGATCTCAAGGCCAATCCGAGCCGTCCGGCCGACGGCACCGTGATCGAGGCCAAGATCGAGCGCGGCCGCGGCTCGGTCGCCACCGTGCTCATCAAGCGCGGCACGCTCAGGGTCGGCGACATCTTCGTCGCCGGCAGCGAATGGGGCCGCGTCCGCGCGCTCAACAACGATCGCGGCCAGAACGTGGAATCGGGTGGGCCGTCCGAGCCGATCGAGGTTCTGGGCCTCAATGGTACGCCGCTTGCGGGCGACGATTTCGTCGTCGCCGAGAACGAAGGCAAGGCGCGCGACATCGCCGATTATCGCAAGCGCATGCAGCGCCAGAAGGTCGCGACCGCCGGGGCGCGCGGCACCCTCGAGCAGATGTTCTCGCAGATCGCGGCCGGCACGGCGAAGGAGCTGGCGGTCGTCGTCAAATCGGACGTGCAGGGCTCGCTTGAGGCGATCGTCGCCTCGCTCGAAGGGCTGGGCACGAACGAGGTCGCGGTGCGGACCCTGCACGCGGCGGTCGGCGGCATCAACGAAAGCGACGTGATCCTGGCCAAGGCATCGCGCGCCATCATCGTCGGCTTCAACGTGCGCGCCAATCCGCAGGCGCGCGATCTGGCCAAGCGCGACGGCGTCGAGATCCGCTACTACTCGATCATCTACGAGGTGGTCGAGGAGATGAAGGCGGCGCTCTCCGGCATGCTGTCGCCGACGCGGCGCGAACGCTTCCTCGGCAACGCCGAGATCCGCGAGGTCTTCAACATCACCAAGGTCGGCAAGGTCGCCGGCTGCATGGTCACCGACGGCGTCGTGCGCCGCGGCGCCAAGGTGCGCCTGCTGCGCGACAACGTCGTGATTCACGAGGGCAGCCTGAAGACGCTGAAGCGCTTCAAGGACGAAGTGCGCGAGGTGCGTGAAAGCACCGAATGCGGCATGGCCTTCGAGAATTACGACAATATCCAAAAAGGCGACGTCATCGAGTGCTTCGAGGTCGAAGAGGTCGCCCGCGCCCTCTAGGCGGGTTCTTCGCCGGGTCTGATCATGCCGCATCGAGAGAACAATCCCCGGCCGCTGCGCGTCGGCGAAGAGATGCGCCACGCGCTGGCGCGTATCTTCGAGCACGGGTTGCGCGATCCCGATCTGGCCGGCGTCGCGGTCACCATCACCGAGGTGCGCGTCTCGCCTGACCTCAAAAGCGCTACCGCCTTCGTCATGCCGCTGGGGGGATCGCATGCGCCCGAGGTGATGGCCGGGCTGAAGCGCGCCGAGGGCTTCCTGCGCCGCGAGCTCGCGCGCCAGGTGAAGCTGCGCGTGGCGCCCATCCTGCATTTCGCGCTCGACGATTCCTTCCAGCGGGCGAGCGACATCAACGCCCTGCTGCACCGCCCCGAGGTCGAGCGCGACTTGAAGCCTGGAACGGGCACCGGCGATTCAGACGACGAAGCCTCGGGGCGATGAAACGTAAGGGCACGCCGATCCACGGCTGGCTCGTGCTCGACAAGCCTCTCGGCCTGACCTCGGCGGCGGCGGTGGCCCGGGTGAAGCGCCTGATCGGCGCGCAGAAGGCCGGACATGCCGGAACTCTAGATCCGCTCGCGACCGGCGTGCTGCCGATCGCCCTGGGCGAAGCCACCAAGACCGTCGCCTATGCGGTGGATGGCTGGAAGACCTACCGCTTTGCGTTGCGCTGGGGCGAGGCGCGCGCCACCGACGATGCCGAGGGCGCGGTGGTGGCGACCAGCGACCGCCGGCCCGATGCCGATGCGATCCGCGCCGCCCTGCCGAACTTCATCGGCCGCATCGCGCAGCGGCCGCCCGCCTATTCCGCGATCAAGCTCGCCGGCCAGCGCGCCTATGATCTGGCCCGCGCCGGCGCCGCTGTCGCCATCGCGCCGCGCCCGGTCGATATCCGCCGGCTGGACCTCATTGCCGCCGAGCGCGACCGCGCCGAATTCGAGGCCGAGGTCGGCGCCGGAACCTATATCCGGAGTCTCGTCCGCGACCTGGGCGAAATCCTGCAAACCCATGCTTTTGTTACCGAATTACGCCGTTTGGCGGTCGGGCGCTTCACCCTCCAAGACGCTATTTCCCTGGATAAACTGGGGGTGCTGGGGCATAGTGCCGCCGCTTCCGAGCATCTTCTTCCGATCGAGACGGCGCTGGACGACATCCCGGCGCTCGCCCTGACGGAAGACCAGGCGAAAGCCCTGCGTTGCGGCCAAGCCGTGACGCCGTTGCAGCCGCAGGATCGGGCGCGCCTCGCGCAAATCGGCGACGGCACGACGGTCCGGGCAACATGGGGCGGCAAGCTGGTGGCGCTCGCCGAGGTCGCGGCCGGGGGAATTCGCCCCCTGCGCGTGATGAATCACTAAAACCAAGGAGACCACACGATGTCGATCCCGGTCCTGCGCAAGCAGGAAATCATTTCCGATTATGCGCGCAAAGAAGGCGACACCGGTTCGCCCGAAGTCCAGGTCGCGATCCTCAGCGAGCGTATCCGGGTGCTGTCCGAGCACCTGGCGACGCACACCAAGGACTTCCATTCGCGCCGCGGCCTGCTGGTCATGGTCGGCCAGCGCCGCAGCCAACTCGACTATCTGAAGCGCGTCGAACCCAAGCGTTATGAAACGCTGATCGAGCGCTTGGGGCTTCGCCGCTGACGCGCGGCGACCCCGGCCGGATGCTTCCGGCCTTGACCCAACGCCATCGCCAGGGCGCCGCCGCCGCGAGGACCGGAAGGTTCTGTCGCGCCGCGCGCCCGCTACCCCTTTCACCCGAGAGAGAAGAGAGAGACAAAGATGTTCGAAGTACACCGCAAGGAGCTTAACTGGGGCGGTCGCCGCCTCGTCCTCGAAACCGGCCGGATCGCCCGGCAGGCCGATGGCGCCGTGCTGGCGACCTACGGCGAGACCACCGTGCTGTGCACCGCGGTCGGCGCCAAGCAGGCCAAGCCGGGGCAGGATTTCTTCCCGCTCACCGTCAACTACCAGGAAAAGACCTTCGCCGCCGGCAAGATTCCGGGCGGCTTCTTCAAGCGCGAGGGCCGGCCGTCCGAAAAGGAAGTGCTGACCTCGCGGCTCATCGACCGCCCGATCCGTCCGCTCTTCGCGCCGGGCTTCCTCAACGAGACCCAAGTCGTCTGCACCGTGCTGTCGCACGATCTCGAGAATGACCCGGATGTCGTTGCCTTGGTCGGCGCCTCGGCGGCGCTGACGCTTTCCGGCATTCCCTTCATGGGGCCCATCGGCGGCGCCCGCGTCGGCTATATCGACGGCAAATACGTCCTCAATCCGAAGATCGACGACCTCAAGAACTCGGCCCTCGACCTCCTCGTCGCCGGCACCAAGGACGGCGTGCTGATGGTCGAATCCGAGGCCAAGGAACTGTCCGAGGACGTGATGCTCGGCGCCGTGATGTTCGGCTACCAGCAATTCCAGCCGGTGATCGACGCGATCATCGCGCTCGCCGAATCCGCGGCCGAGGAGCCGTGGAACATGCCCGACAGCGCGGCGCAGAAAAAGGCCATCGAGGCAAAACTGCGCGGCGCCGTGTCGAGCGACATCGCCGCCGCCTATGCGGTGCGCGAGAAGCAGACGCGCAGCAACATGATCGACGCCGCCAAGGCGAAGGTGCCCGAGCTCTTCGCCGAGGAGGCGGAGCGCTCGCTCGCCGGCAAGGTGTTCAAGTCGCTCGAGGCCGAGATCGTCCGCGGCGCCATCCTGAAGGGCCAGCCGCGCATCGACGGCCGCGACACCAAGACCATTCGACCGATCATGGCCGAGGTCGGCTTGCTGCCGCGCGCCCATGGCTCGGCGCTGTTCACCCGGGGCGAGACCCAGGCATTGGTGGTCACCACGCTGGGCACCGGCCAGGACGAGCAGATCATCGACGCGCTCGAAGGCGAGTTTCGCGCCAATTTCATGCTGCATTACAACTTCCCGCCCTACTCGACCGGCGAAGCCAAGCGCATGGGTTCGCCCGGGCGCCGCGAGATCGGCCACGGCAAGCTCGCCTGGCGCGCCGTGCGGCCGCTGCTGCCGGCGAAGGAGGCGTTCCCCTACACCGTGCGCGTCGTCTCCGAGATCACCGAGTCCAACGGTTCGTCCTCGATGGCGACGGTCTGCGGCACGTCGCTCTCGCTTATGGATGCGGGCGTGTCGCTGGCGCGGCCGGTCGCAGGCATCGCCATGGGCCTCATCAAGGAGGACAAGAACTTCGCCGTGCTGTCGGACATCCTCGGCGACGAGGACCATCTCGGCGACATGGATTTCAAGGTCGCCGGCACCGAGCAGGGCGTCACCGCGCTGCAAATGGACATCAAGATCACCTCGATCACCGAGGAGATTATGAAGATCGCGCTCAACCAGGCGCGCGACGGACGCCTGCACATCCTCAAGGAGATGGCGAAGGCGCTGACCGCGGCGCGCGAAGGCGTCAGCGAGAACGCGCCGCGCATCACCGTCATCACCATCCCGAAGGACAAGATCCGCGAAGTGATCGGCTCGGGCGGCAAGGTGATCCGCGAAATCTGCGAGGTCACCGGCGCCAAGATCGACATCGAGGATGACGGCACGATCAAGGTCGCGGCGGTCGACGGTGACGCCTCCAAGGCGGCCATCGATTGGATCAAGGGCATCGTCGCCGAGCCCGAGATCGGCGTGATCTACACCGGCAAGGTGGTCAAGACGATGGATTTCGGCGCCTTCGTCAACTTCCTCGGCGCCAAGGACGGCCTTGTCCATATCAGCGAGCTGGCGCCGCAACGCGTCGGCAAGACGACCGACGTCGTCAAGGTCGGCGACCAAGTGAAGGTCAAGGTGCTGGGCTTCGACGATCGCGGCAAGGTCAAGCTGTCGATGAAACAGGTCGATCAGACGACCGGCGAGGACATCAGCGGCAAATCGGGCGGCGAACACCGCTCGCGCGACGCGGCCACCGCCGCGCCCGTGGGCTGAGGCGATTGAACCGCCTCTCGCCCGATCCCAGATGAAGGGGGGCGGCGGTTCTTAGGAAGGGAACGACCGGGTGAAAGCGCTCAACGCGCTGATCATAGGAGGCCGGGAGGTCCTGCCGCTGGTTGAAGGCGGCAAGGGCATCTCGATCTCGAACGGCGAAAGCTCCGGCGCCTGGGCGGCGTCGGGCGGCGTCGGCACCTTCTCCGGCGTCAACGCCGATTCGCGCGACGCCCAAGGCAATCTCATCGATCAAATCTATCGCGGCAAGACGCGCCGCGAGCGGCACGAGGAGCTGGTCCATTATTCGATCCTCGGCGGCATCCATCAGGCGCGCGTTGCCCATGAACGCTCGAACGGCCAGGGCCGCCTCCACATGAACATCCTGTGGGAGATGGCCGCCGCCGAGCGCATCCTCAACGGCGTGCTCGAGGGCGCGGGCAACCTCATCAACGGCGTCACCTGCGGCGCCGGCATGCCCTACCGCATCGCCGAGATCTGCGCGCGCTACCAGGTCCATTACTACCCGATCATCTCCTCGGCGCGCGCCTTCCGCGCCTTGTGGAAGCGCGCCTATCACAAATTCCGCGACTGGCTCGGCGGCGTGGTCTACGAGGATCCCTGGCTCGCCGGCGGCCATAACGGCATCACCAACAGCGAGGATCCCGAGCATCCCGAGGCGCCCTATCCGCGCGTGCTCGAGCTGCGCCAGATGATGCGCGATTTCGGCCTGGCCGAAACGCCGATCATCATGGCCGGCGGCGTCTGGCGCCTCAGCGAATGGGAGGATTGGATCGACAATCCCGAGCTCGGGCCGATCGCCTTCCAATTCGGCACGCGTCCGCTGCTCACCAAGGAAAGCCCGATCTCCGAGGCGTGGAAGCGCCGGCTGTTGACGCTCAAGGAAGGCGACATCCTGCTGCAGCGCTACAGCCCGACGGGGTTCTATTCCTCGGCGGTGCGCAACGATTTCCTTAACGAGCTGCAGGGACGGTCGGACCGCCAGGTCGCCTATTCCATCGAGCAGGTCGGCGACCATCTGGCGCCGCTCGAAGTGGGCGCGCGCAAGCGCGTCGTGTATCTGACGCCGCATGACCGCGAGCGCGCCCTACTCTGGATTTCCCAGGGCTTCACCGAGGCGTTGCGCACGCCGGATTCGACGCTGATCTTCGTGGCCCTCGACAAGGCGCTCGAGATCCGCAACGACCAGATCAATTGCATGGGCTGCCTTTCGGCCTGCGGATTCTCCAACTGGGCCCAGAACGAGGAAGGCACCACCGGCAAGAAGGCCGACCCGCGCAGCTTCTGCATCCAGAAGACGCTGCAGAACATCGCCCATAGCGACGACGTGGAGTTGGAGCTGATGTTCTCGGGCCACAACGCCTTCCGCTTCGCCACCGATCCCTTCTACGCCAACGGCTTCGTGCCGACGGTGCGCGAGCTGGTCGACCGGCTCAAAACCGGCGCCTGAATCGATCGCCTCTCGGGGCTTTTGCCTTATTCCAGGGTTTGCGGTAAGCTATTGATTAGACCTTCTTTCCGCGCCTAGAACGCCTATATATCGAGCCATGAACGGACAACGCCCCTATACCAACGCCCTCGAATTGCTCCGCGCTGCGCAGTTGCGTCCGACGCGACAGCGCCTGGGCCTTGCCCGGCTGCTGTTCGAGAAGGGCGACCGCCATGTCAGCGCCGAAGCTCTCCACGACGAGGCGCTGGCCGCGCAGATGCGCGTCTCGCTCGCCACCGTCTACAACACGCTGCACCAGTTTGTCGGGGCGGGCCTGCTGCGCGAGGTGGTGATCAATTCCGGGCGGTCCTATTTCGACACCAATGTCAGCGACCACCACCATTTCTTCTATGAAGCGTCCGGCCGGCTGCTCGACATTCCGGGCGACCGTATCGCCGTGACCAATCTGCCGGCGCCGCCCGAGGGCGGCGCCATCAGCCGCGTCGACGTCATTATCCGCGTCGAGGATTCCGCCGACCCCGCATCGCGGCGCTGAACGGTCCCGGGCCACACAAAAAGCCCTGCTGGCCTGGCTTTTCTGGATAATTTATAATCATTCTAAACTGTTGACAGCACCCGGGCGCGGGTTCATATAAGGAGCGAGGCGCGAAGCCGTGCCGTCGATTATTCAATCAGCCGAGGAGGACAATCATGGCGTCCCTGAAGGGCTCCAAGACCGAAAAGAACCTGAAGGACGCGTTTGCCGGCGAAAGCCAGGCCAACCGCCGCTACCTGTATTTTGCACAGAAGGCCGACGTCGAAGGCTTCAACGACGTCGCCGCCGTCTTCCGCTCGACCGCCGAGGGCGAGACCGGCCATGCGCACGGCCATCTCGAATTCCTCGCGGAGGTCGGCGACCCCGCGACCGGATTGCCGATCGGGCCGACCGGCAGCAACCTCAAGGCGGCGGTCGCCGGCGAGACGCACGAATACACCGACATGTATCCGGGCATGGCCAAGGCCGCCCGCCAGGAAGGCTTCGACGAGATCGCCGACTGGTTCGAGACGCTCGCCAAGGCCGAGAAATCGCATGCCGGGCGCTTCCAGAAGGCGCTCGACCAGCTCTAAGCCGGTGGCGCGAGGGGCGGCGACGCCCCTCGCCGCTTTTTCAACCCCTGACCTGAAGACGAAGCCATGAGCGAAGGCAGCCTCGGCGCGCCGATGCGTCATCCCATCGACTGGCGCAATCCGGACTATTACGACGCGGCCAAGATCGAAGCCGAGATGACCCGCGTCTTCGAGATCTGCCATGGCTGTCGGCGCTGCTTCAATCTGTGCGATTCCTTCCCGCGGCTCTTCGACCTGATCGACGCCGGTCCGACGGGCGAGGTCGACGGCCTCGACCCGAAAAAGGATTACGCGCCGGTCGTGGAGGCCTGCACGCTCTGCGACATGTGCTTCATGACGAAGTGCCCCTATGTCCCGCCGCACCCGTTCAATCTCGATTTCCCGCATCTCATGCTGCGCTACCGCGCGGCGGAGCTGAAAGCCGGGAAGGGCGATTTCTTCGCCGGCCAGGTGGCCGAGACCGACCGCAACGGCAGGCTGGGCGCGGCTTTGGCGCCGCTCGCCAATTGGGCCATCGACCAGGACAACCATCTCACCCGGCCGATCATGGAAAAGGCCGCCGGCATCGACCGCCATGCCGCGCTGCCGAAATTCCACGGCCCGACCTTCGCGCTGCGCGCCAAGAAATCCACGC
>DASRKX010000004.1:0-67268 GCA_035648735.1 Allostellaceae bacterium | reverse complement strand
CGAACCCGCCAACAAGGCCTACGAGACGCGCATCTTCGGCCCCGACCGGGTCAAGGTGCAGGGCAAGCTCGTGGGATTGATGCGGAAGTATTAGGCCATTTCCAGCCCGGCACCGGCGGCGAAGTCGCGCTGCGCCCGCTGCGGCGCCGAATTCGACTGCAATCCCGGCGGCGATTGCTGGTGCATGAAGCTGCCCTTCCAGCCGATGCCGGATGCGGCGGAATCCTGCCTCTGCCCCGCCTGCCTCAAGGCCGCGACCGCCAACCGGACGCGGGAACGTCCGGCCACGCCGTAAGTTGAGACGGGCGGAGGTCGCCATGATCCGCAAGCTCGACTCGGGCAAATACCGGCTCTATTCGCGCAAGAAGAACGCCAAGACCGGCCGGCGCCGCAATCTCGGTACCTTCGCCACGCGCACGGCCGCCCTCAAGCACGAGCGCGCGGTGCAGTATTTCAAGCGGCACTGAGCGCGGAACGCGCCCCGCGCGCCTAGCCGCCGAGCAGGCCGCGCAGCCAGGCCTGGTTGACGGTCAGCCAGACCATGATGCCGAAGAGGTTGAGGGCGCCGGCGAAGACGCTGTTGCGCCGCTCGCCCTTCCGATTGAGCTGCCAGGCGATGACGAGGCCGAGAATGCCGAAGCCCAATGGAATGAAGGTGGCCTCCAGCTTGACGATATAGCTGATGATGGTGATGGCGCCCGTGACGTAACCCCACATGACGAGGGTGCGGCGCTCGCCATCGGCCTTGCGCTTGGCGCGTTCCTCGTCGGTCAACGCCGGCGGCGCGGGCTTGTCTGTCATGCTGTTCCTACGCCGTCGCCAGCAGGCAGCGGAAAATCGCCTGCGCCCGATAGCTGCCATCGGGCTGGCGGAAGCGCTCGAGCGCCTGGGCATGCGCCGCACTCACCGCCGCTTCGCTCGAATTCTCCATCGCGCGGGCGGCAACGCCGGAGGAATTCAAGGCGCGCAGCGCCGTCGCCAGATCGCGATAGGCGAAAACGCAGGGAATGTCGAAGACCTCGCCGGGCTTGAGTCCGCCCGAAGTCGCGAAGGCGCGCAGGGCGGCCTCATCGGACAGCGCGAAGGGTCCGGGCGCGCCCGGCGGCGGCGTCGGCATCAGGGCCTTGAGCGAGGTGACCAGGGCGGCGGCCTGCATGCCCTCGGGCTTGCCCCAGGTAACGATGGCGACGGTGCCGCCCGGCTTGAGCACACGGCGCGCCTCGCCAAGCGCCGCCGCCGGATTGCCGGCGAATTGGAACGCGTTGAAGCCGGTGACGAGATCGAAGCTCTTGTCGGCATAAGGCAGCGCCTCGAGTTCGCCGGCGCGGAAATCGCCCTGCGGCATGCGCTCGCGCGCGATGGCGAGCAGTTCCTCGGTCGCGTCGATGCCCGAGACGCGCGCGCCGGCGGTAGAAGCGATCTGCGCCGCCAGCCCCGCGCCGCAGCCGGCGTCGAGATAGGCCACGCCCGGCTTCAGGCCGGCGCGCGCAAAGACCGCCTCGTACAGGGGGCGCGCCAGGACTTCCTGGACCTCCGCCCAGTCACGCGCCCGCGCGCCCCAGAGCCGCGCATTGACCGCCGCCGTCCGCGGCTTTGCCGCCTCGCCCATGTCTCAGCCCCCGTTGCCGGCGGTCACACTATCGCGGCCACAACTCATATTCTACGGCGCGGCTTTGCCGCGCGAGGGCGACCAAAGCCGGTCGCCCTGATATTGCCGGACGTTCTCGATGCGCGGGCTCTCGTCGAGCCACACCGCATAGCCGCCATTGGCATAGGTGTCGACGCGATCGATGATGCGGGCGCCCGGGCAGAGCTTCCATGCCGCGACGGGCGCCACCACGAGATCGGCCTGGCAATCCTCGCGGGTGACTTTTGCCGGATCGCGCAGCAGCGCGACGACATGGCCGCGCGTCCGGTAGAAGCACGCGCCGGCGTCGCAGGTGAGCGCGCCGTCCGCCGAGGCGCCCGCCTTCGGCCAAGCCGGGCCCATGCTCGTCGCCGCGCGCTTGGTCCAGGCTTCCTCGGTCGCGCGCTCGCCCTTGGGCAGCGACGGAAGATACGTGCCGTCCGCCGCCCGCACCGCGACCAGCCGCGAATCCGATGCCACCAGCAGATCGGGCGGCCAATCCCACCAGATCGACGCCAAGCCCAAAGCCATCGGGATCAAGCCCAGCCGGCGCCAGCGCCGCTGCCAGATCGCGAGCCATAACCCGCCGAGGCTCAGCAGGGCCAGCCCCTCGGCCGGCATGCTCGGCAGATTCATCACCGCGCCGGGCCAGGAGGTGACGTCATGCGCGATCCAGGCGACGGCGTCGATGCCCCAGCTCATCGGCATCAGGGCAACACTTTCGAGGTGAACCGGCATCAGCAGGCAGGCGAGGATCGCCCAAGGCATGATCCAGAAGCCGGTGATCGGCACCGCGACGATGTTGGCGGCGACCGAATAAAGCGGAAAGCGGTTGAAGTGATAGACCGTGAAGGGCGCGGTCGCGACGGTGGTGACGATGGTGGTGAAGGCGATGCCGGCGAGGTAAAGGCCGAAGCGCCGGCCGCGCCCGGCATCGCGGTACCAATCGGAAAGACTCTTCCGGTAGGTCTCGTAGAAGGCGACCAGCCCGGCGACCGCGGCGAAGGACATCTGGAAGCTCGGCCCCATCGCGCTATCCGGCGTCATCAGCATGATGACGATCGCGGCGAGTGCCAGGGCCCGGGCGGAAAGACTGAGCCGGTCGACCAGCACGGCAAGCAAGGCCAGCGCCGTCATGACAAAGGCGCGGCGCGAGGAAACCGTGGCGCCCGACAGCAGCATGTAGGCGAAGGTCAGCAGCAGCGCCAGCGCCGCGGCGTATTTCTTGGTCGGGTGATTGAGCGCGATGGCGGGAATGAGCGCGAACAGCGCGCGCAGCGCGAAGAAGCAGATGCCGGCGACCATGCCCATATGCAGGCCGGCGATCACCAAGATGTGCGCGAGGCCCGCGTCGCGGAAGGCCCCCGCATCGTCGGGCGGGATGGCATGCGTCTCGCCGGCGATCAGCGCCGCGGCGATGGCGCCGTCGCGGCCAGGCAGTGCCGCGCGGATGCGCGCCGTCACCGCCTGGCGCAGCGCCTCGAGCGCATGGCCGAAGAAATTGCCGCCCGGCGATTTGAACACTTCGGGAGACGCGAAGGCATAGCCGACGCCGCCGAGCCGGTCGAACCAGGCGCGGCGCTGGAAATCATAGGCGCCGGGCATCGCCGGTGCCGGCGGCGGCTCGACGCTGGCACGCAGCTTCACCCAATCGCCGGGCTCAACGCCGCCATCGCCATGACGCAGCCGGATGCGGATGCGCGCCGGCATTTTCCACCCATCGAGCTCGGCCACGCGCGTCGGTGCGATCAGCAGCCGCGCGCCCTCTGGCAGCGGATCGACCGCGATGACCTTTCCTTCAATGGCGCCGTTGATCCGGCGCTCGAGCACCGGCGCCGCGACCCAATGCGCCTCGAACTGCGCCGCGGCAAAGCCCAGGGTCAACGCCACCAGCCCGGCGGCGATCACCCGCCAGCGGTCGAACCGCCAAGCGAGCAGCGCGAAGAGCAGGCCAAGTCCCAACCCCGCCGGCCCGATCCAGGCCGCCGGCTCGCGCGCCGGCCAGAAATAGACGCCGATGCCGGCGCCCATGCAGCCCGGCAGCCAGAGCGGCCAGCGTTCGCGCTCGGCCGCGAGATTGGCCGCGAGCCAGGCACCGATGCCGCGCGGGCCCCGCCATGCGCCGGCCAGCCTGGCCGATCCCCCGATCTCCCCCATGGGCCTGAGTGTAGATCGTCGCGGGGATGTGCTAAAGCCTCCGCGCTATGGCACCCGTCGTCCGCTTCGCCCCCTCGCCCACCGGATTCCTGCATATCGGCGGCGCCCGCACCGCCCTGTTCAACTGGCTTTTTGCCAAGCATCACGGCGGAAAATTCCGCCTGCGGATCGAGGACACCGACCGCGCGCGTTCGACGCCCGAAGCGATTCAAGCCATCCTCGACGGGCTCAAATGGCTCGCGCTCGATTGGGACGGCGAGGTCGTCCATCAGTCGCTCAACCAGGCGCGCCACGCCGAGGTCGCGCGCCAGCTCCTGGCGCAGGGCAACGCCTATCACTGCTACTGCACGCCGGCCGAGCTCGATGCGATGCGCGCCAAGGCGAAGGCCGAGGGCCGCTCGATGCGCTACGACGGCACTTGGCGCGACCGCGATCCGAAGGAAGCGCCCGCCGGCGTGCCGCCGGTGATCCGCCTCAAGGCGCCACGCGACGGCGCCACCACCATCGACGATCTGGTGCAGGGCCCGGTGACGGTATCGAACCAGGAGCTCGACGATCTCATCATTCTGCGCGCCGACGGCACGCCGACCTATAATTTCACGGTCGTCGTCGACGATCACGACATGGGCATCACCCATGTCATCCGCGGCGACGACCATCTGACCAATGCCTTCCGCCAGACGCAGATCTACCGGGCGCTCGGCTGGGACGTGCCGCGCTTCGCGCATGTGCCGCTGATCCATGGGCCGGACGGCGCCAAGCTGTCGAAGCGGCACGGCGCGCTCGGCGTCGAGGCCTATCGCGACATGGGGTATTTGCCGGAGGCATTGCGCAATTACCTGCTGCGCCTCGGCTGGGGTCATGGCGATGCCGAGACCATTTCAACGGCGCAGGCGATTGAGTGGTTCGACCTCGACGGCGTCGGCCGCGCCCCGGCCCGTTTCGACTTCGTCAAGCTCGGCAACCTCAACGGCCACTATATCCGCGACGCCGACGACGACCGGCTCATCGCGCTGACGATGCCGTTCCTCGAAGGCATGCTCGGCCGCAAGCTCGGCGACGCGGCGCGGGCGCGCCTGATCCGGGCGCTGCCCGAATTGAAGCCGCGCGCCAAGACCATTGTCGAGTTGGCCGAGAAGGCGCGCTTTCTGGTGGTCGAGCGGCCGATCGCCATCGAGGTCAGCGCCAAGAAACTGCTCGATGCCGGCGCGCGGGCGCGGCTCAAGGCGCTGCTGCCGGCGCTGGAACCGGCGCCCTGGGAGGCCAAGGAACTGGAGGCGGCCATCCGCCGGTCCGCCGAGGCGCAAGGCGCCAAATTGGGCGAACTGGCCCAGCCGCTGCGGGCGGCGCTGACCGGCACGGCCGCCTCGCCCGGAATTTTCGAGGTCATGGTGGCCCTGGGGCGCGCGGAAACCCTCGGTCGTATCGCAGATGCGTTGGAGCCGAAATCGGCCTAATTGCGAAATATCCGGGGCGGTCCTATGCTGCCCGCAAGTCGAATTTGTTGCGGCGCAACATAAGGGAATGAGCCATGGTCATCAAAGTGGAAGCCAAACCCGCCAGCGCCCCCGCCGGAACCCAAACCAAGCCGCATGGCGACAACAAGGAAAGCGTCACCCTGCGCGACAACTCGACCGGCAAGTCGGTCGATCTGCCGTTGCTCTCCGGCACGGTCGGCCCCAAGGTCATCGACATTCGCAAGCTCTACAGCGAGACCGGCCACTTCACCTTCGATCCCGGCTACATGTCGACCGGCTCCTGCGAGAGCAAGATCACCTTTATCGACGGCGACGCCGGCATCCTGCGCTATCGCGGCTATCCGATCGAGGAACTGGCCGAAAAAAGCGACTTCATGGAGGTCTGCTACCTGCTGCTCTACGGCGAGCTACCGACGCCGAAGCAGAAGGGCGATTTCGTCGGCTCGATCACGCGTCACACCATGGTTCACGAGCAGATCGCCAGCTTCCTGCGCGGCTTCCGGCGCGACGCGCACCCGATGGCGGTGATGTGCGGCATTGTCGGTGCGCTCTCGGCCTTCTATCACGACTCGACCGACATCACCGACCCGAAGCAGCGCGAGATCGCGTCCTACCGCATGATCGCCAAGATGCCGACCATCGCGGCGATGGCCTACAAATACAATCTCGGCCAGCCCTTCGTTTACCCGCAAAACGCGCTGGGCTATGCCGAGAACTTCCTGCGCATGTCGTTCTCGGTGCCGTGCGAGGAATACAAGGTCAGCCCGATCCTGGCCAAGGCGATGGATCGGATCTTCATCCTGCACGCCGACCACGAGCAGAACGCCTCGACCTCGACCGTGCGCATGGCCGGCTCCTCCGGCGCCAACCCCTTCGCCTGCATCGCCGCCGGTATCGCCTCGCTCTGGGGCCCGGCGCATGGCGGCGCCAACGAGGCGGTTCTCAAGATGCTCGGCGAGATCGGCGACAAGAAGCGCATCCCCGAATTCATCAAGCGCGCCAAGGACAAGGACGATCCGTTCCGTCTGATGGGCTTCGGCCATCGCGTCTACAAGAACTACGATCCGCGCGCCAAGGTGATGCAGCGCACCTGCCGGGAAGTGTTCGACGAGATGGGCGTACACGACGACCCGATCCTGGCGCTCGCCATGGAGCTCGAGAAGATCGCGCTCCACGACGAATATTTCGTCGAGCGCAAGCTCTATCCGAACGTCGATTTCTATTCCGGCATCATCCTCAAGGCGATGGGCTTCCCGACCTCGATGTTCACCGCGCTCTTCGCCATCGCCCGCACCGTCGGCTGGGTGGCGCAGTGGAACGAGATGATCGAGGATCCGGACCAGAAGATCGGTCGGCCGCGCCAGCTCTATACCGGCAAGACCGAGCGCCATTACGTCTCGCTCGACCAGCGGCGCTAATCTTTTCGTGCCGGCCCAAGACCTCCTCATCGTCACCGGGGCGGACAGCAATTATTACGAGCTGCTTGGCGATTTGCTGAACTCGCTGCGCGATACGATGGGGCCCGACCTGCCCCTCGGCATACTCGATTTCGGCTTCGACAAGGACCAGCGTGGCGCGCTCGAAGCGCAAGGTGCGCGCGTCGTCGCCCCCGGCTGGGATTTCGATTTTCCCGGCATCGAGAAGTTGCCGTCCTATTACAAGGCGTATACCGCGCGGCCCTGGCTGCCGAAGCATTTTCCCGGCTATCGCCTCTATCTCTGGCTCGACAGCGACATCTGGGTGCAGGACGCCGCCGCGATCGAGCTCTACCTGTCGGTCGCGCGCGCGGGCAAGCTCGCCATCACCCCGCATATCGGCCGCAGCTATAAGAGCTTCAAGAAATGGCAACGACCGCGCTTCAACGCGCCGATGTTCCGCGAATACCGCGCCAATTGGGGCTGGCGCGTCGCCAACCGGCTCGGTCGCTATCCGATCGCCAATTGCGGCGCCTTCGCGCTCAACGGCGATGCGCCGCATTGGGCGCTGTGGCAGCGGGCGATGCGTCCCAAGCCGACGCCGATGTGGGAGCAGACGGCGCTCAACTACGTCATCCACCACGACAGGGCGCCGACCGGACTTTTGCCCGATTGGTGCAATTGGATCTGCATCGACGCACCGCCCAAGGTGGACGAGAAAACCGGCATGCTGGTCGAGCCCGAGCCGCCCTACCGCCCGATCGGGCTGGTGCATCTCGTCGGCCCGGCGAAATCCGTGGCATTCGAGATGGAAACCCTCCAGGGCGGCACGGTGAAGGACTTTTTGCACTATCGCCATTGGCGCGGCCGGCGGCCCTAGCGGCGGTCAACTCTTGATCAGCACGCGACCGGTATAATCGATACGGCCGAGGAGATATTTCTCCTTTTGCCGCGCCAGATATTCGTCCACCGCTTGGCGCGCGCCCCGGAAATAGCCGTAATCGTCGACGATCAACGCACCGCGCCGCACGAGGCGCGGAAAAAGCTGCTCCAGCTCGTGCCGCGTCGATTCGTACCAATCGGTATCGAGCCGCAGCAGCGCGATGCTCGCCGGCGCCTGCGCCGGCAGGGTCGCCAGCACGTCGCCCGCGACGAAGATGAAGCGCTCGATCGGATAGCCGGTCCGGGCCAGATTGGCCTTCACCTCGTCGAGCGGCGAATAGGCCCAGGCCAGATTGTCCTCCTTGCCCGAGCGCGCGAGCAGTGCCGCCGCCTTGGCGCCGCGGAAGTCGATGTCCTTATCGGTCGGCGGCGTCATGCCCGCAAAAGTGTCGAACAGATAGATGTCGCGGTCGCGGATGCCCAGACTCAGAAGCGTCGCGGCCATCATCATCACCGAGCCGCCCTTCCACACGCCGCATTCGACGAAGGCGCCCGGCAATTCCGCCGCCACGACGTAGCGCACGGCCTCATAGAGCGCGTAAAGCCGATCGGTCGAGGTCATGGTCGCCGGCTGGCACAGCGCCAGCACAGCGCGGAACGCCGGCTCGACGAGGTCGGGATAAGCCGCGAATGGTTTGGGCGTCGACGGATCGGGCCAGCGCCGCTTGGAACGGAAAAGCCCCATCGCTCAATCCTTAATCAGCATGCGCGCGGTATAATCGACGCGGTGCAGGAAATATTTTTCCTTCTGCCGCGCGAAATACTCATCGACGGCCTGGCGCGCGCCCTGGAAATGCCCGTAATCGTCGATCAGCAGCACGCCGCGACGCTCCAGCAAGGGAAAGAGATGCTCGAGCTCGTGACGGGTCGATTCATACCAATCGGTATCGAGCCGCAGCAGCGCGATGCGCCGCGGGGCCCGGGCCGGGAGGGTCGCCAGCACATCGCCTTGTGCGAAATGGAAACGCTCGGGCGGATAGCCGGTCTTGGCCAGATTGGCCCTTACCTCGTCCAGCGGCGCCAAGCATAAGTCGCTGTTCCGGCCGGCCAGCGCCTGCATGCTGGTGCCGCCGATATCGACGTCCTCGGCGGTCGGCGCGGTCATGCCCGCGAAGGTGTCGAAGAGATGGATGTCGCGGTCGGTGACGCCAAGCTCGAGCAAGGCGCGCGCCATCATCATCACCGAGCCGCCCTTCCACACGCCGCATTCGACAAAGGCGCCGGGCAACCCCGCCGCCACGACATAGCGCACCGCGCTGTAGAGCGCATAAAGCCGCTCGACGGAGGTCATGCTGGCCGGCCGACACAGCTCCAGCGCCGCGCGAAACCCCTTCTCGTCGATATCAGGATATTCGGCTTCGAGCGCCTGGGCGGTCTTGGAGACGCCGAACCGACGCTTCAGCGAGCGGAGCAGATTCATCGGGCGGCCCAAGCGGCGAGCCAGTTCATCTTCGCCGAGCGGAACTCGCACACCGCGACGCTGCGATCGAGGTCCGAGAGATCCGCCAGCGCCGGGATCTTCAGCGGCTCGCGGCCGATCTCGCCGATGATTTCGACCGTGTGAGAGCCCGCCAGGCGCCGGCGCAACGTCTCGGTGATGCCGTCGCGGATCGAATCGTGGCATTCGACGATCAGGTCGCAGCCGCCCATCACGGCGACGGCGCCGTCGTCGAGCAGCTCGATCTCGGCGCCCTCGCAATCCATCACCACCAGGGCGCGCCCGCCGCGCGCCATCAGGCCGCGCAGGATCTCCGACGAGCAGGCGCCGGCGATCGTCACCCGTCCGGCGACGCCATTGTCGCGCGCCGCCTCGGCGCAAACTTCTTGCGCGAGCTCCCTGATGTCGTAGGCGAAGACCTCGGCCTGCGGCAGCGCCAAGGCCAGCCCGACCGCGTAATAGCCCTCGGCGCAACCGACATTGACGACGATTCCCGGCGCGCGGCCGAGCGCCTTACGCAGAGCCGGATGCAGCTCCGCCTCGTAGCAGCCGGCGATCTTCGGCAGCAGGTCGCCCTCGCCCCAGGACGGCCGCTCCGGCAGGGTCATGCCGCGAAACGGCCCATCATGCACCGTCAGCCCGACCGTCTTCACCACGCCGTCCGTTAGTTCGGCGGCGCGCAGCCGCGCGAAGATCTCGAGCAGCCGCGTCACCAAGAGCGGACGCGTCGTTCGCCGCATGATCCGGATGACGCGCGACAGCATCTTCCGGCGCGACCAATTTCTCACTCTCGCCACGTCTGATTTCCCCTCGTCGCGGCGGTCTAGCCGCGCTCGATCAGCTCGATCTTGTAGCCGTCCGGATCCTCGACGAAGGCGATCATCGTCGTGCCGAACTTCACCGGCCCGGGCGGTCGCGTGATCTTGGCGCCGCCCTGCGCCAGAAGCGCGCAGGCCGCCTTGATGTCGGGCACCGACACGGCAATATGGCCATAGGCGGTGCCGAGCGCGTAGGGCTCCTTCTGGTCCCAATTGTAGGTGAGCTCCAGCACCGTCGCCGCATCCTCGTCGCCGTAGCCGACGAAGGCGAGCGTATAGCGTCCTTCCGGCGCCTCGCGCTTGCGCAGCAGCTTCATGCCGAGCAGCCCGGTGTAGAAATCGATCGAGCGGTCGAGGTCGAATACCCGCAGCATGGTGTGCAGCAGCCGCGAGCGCATGGCGCCCAACGCGGCGGTTCCGTCCTTCTTCGCGGCACTGTCCATGACGATTCCCTGTTGATTTCTCAGCGCCGGCCGATGCGGGCCAGGATCTCGTCGGCCGCGCGCAGGCCGGGCGACAGGCCGCCATAGCCGAGCGCTTTCAGCGCTTCCTGGCAAGCGGAGATTTGCGCGGACCGCGCGGTCGGGTCGTCGAGCAGCCCGGCCACCGCCGCCGCCAGGTTTTCCGGCGTGCAGTCCTGCTGGATCAGCTCCGGCACCGCCGCGCGGTCGAGCAGCAGGTTCAGGAGATGGGCGAATTTCACCCGAACGATCCCGCGCACGAGCGCGTGGGTCAGCCGGCTGACGCGATAGGTGATGACGCTCGGCACCTTGGCGAGCGCAAGCTCGACCGCGACCGTGCCGGAAGCGGCGAGTGCGACGTCGCTGGCGGCGAAGGCGTCGTATTTTTCGCCCTTCCCGCGCAGCACGATGCTGCGCAGCGGCCAAGCCGCGACGGCGACGGCGACCCGATCGGCGACATTCTCGGTCGCCGGCAGCACCGCCACCAAACTCGGATAGCGCCGCGCCAACAGCCGCGCGGCGGCTTCGAGAATCGGCAGCAGCCGGCCGACCTCGCCGCGCCGGCTGCCCGGCAGGACGGCGATGACACGTGCATCGGGCGCGATGCCGTGGCGGCGGCGAAATTCCTTGCCGTCGCCCTTGTCGGCGCCCATCTCGACCACCGGATGACCGACATAGCTGCATGACAAGCCGGCCGCCGTGAAATAAGGCGGCTCGTTCGGCAGCAGCGCCATCAGGTGATCGTACCAGCGCGCCATGCGCCGCGCCCGTGAGCCGCGCCACGCCCACACCATCGGCGCGACGTAATGGATGAGCGGCAAGGTCTCGCCCAGGCCGCGCAGGCGCTGCGCCACCCGCCAGTTGAATCCGGAGCTGTCGATGGTGACGACTGCCGCGGGCTTCTTGGCGCGGATATCGGCGACCGCCTCGGCGACGCGCTTCAGGATGCGCCGCGCCCGCGGCAGCACCTCGGCGACGCCCATGATGGCGAGATCGTCGATCGGGACCAGGCTCGTCAGCCCCTCTCCCGCCATCTGCTCGCCGCCGATGCCGGCGAAGCGCACCGCGCCGTCCGTGCGCCGGCGCAGCGCGCGCATCAGATTGGCGCCGAGCGCGTCGCCCGAGGGCTCGCCGGCGATAAGATAGATGAGCGGCGCCTCAACCTGCGATGCGCTCATGGCAATTTGACGCCGATCACGAAGAGTCCGGCGCGGTCGGCCGCCGCGACGATGGCGGCCCGGTCGATCAGCAGGGTCGAGCCCGCCTCGATGGCGATGCCGCGCAAGCCCGCCGCCGCCGCCGCCTCGACCGTCGACGGCCCGATCGCGGGCAGGTCGGCACGGCGCTCCTGCCCCGGCTTCGCCGTCTTGACCAGCACGCCGCCCGGACCGGATCGCTTCAGCAGGCGGCAGCGCGCGAGCAGCGCATCGGTGCCGGCGGCGTCCTCGGTGGCGAGCACAAGGCCGTGCTGCACGACCGCCGCCTGACCGGCATCGCGCACGCCAAGCGCACGCGCGGCCTCAATGCCGATGGCGATGTCGGCGCCAGCCGCTGCGTCCGGACGGAGCGCGCCGAGAGGACCGGCCGGGGCGAGATCGCCGGACAGCAGGCTTTCGACCCCGACGACGCGAAAGCCCTTCTTTTCCAGCATAAGGATCACCGCGCGCAACAGCCCGTCATCGCCAAGCACGCGCCAGCCGATGCCGGCGTAGAATTTGAGGGTTTCCCAATCGGGCAGCAGCGCCCAAGGCGAGGGCCGGCGCACGGCGCCCGCCAATACCAATTCGGTCACGCGGTTCTGACGGAGGATTTTCAATCCGTTGCCCGCCCCGCCGATGCGGATCCAGGCATGCGGCACGCCTTCGATCGTGCGGGTCTCGGTCGCTCCCTTCAGGGCAAGGACGAAGAACGGACGGCTCTGGGCGCGGCAGGCGGCAATGATGCGGCGCGGCAGCTCGCCCCCGCCCGCGACGATGCCGAGCTTAGCTCCCGCCATTGAGCTTGGGCTGGCACAGGCCGCGGATCGATTCCGCGCGCGCGAAATCAAGCACGTCCCGCACCGGCTGCACGGCCGGGAACTTCTTGTCGACCTCGGCGAGGCGCTCGGCGAAGGTACCCGTCTCGTTGCCGAACAGCATCTGGAAGGCGGTGCGCAGCGCCTGGATGTCCTCGCGCGGATAGCCGCCGCGCTGCATGCCCACGATGTTCAGCCCCGACAGCCGGGCGCGGTCGCCAACCACCGAGCCGAACGGAATGACGTCGCGCTCGACGCCGGTGACGCCGCCGACCATGGCATAGCGTCCGACGCGCACGAATTGATGCACCGCCGAAAGGCCGCCGAAGACGGCGTAATCCTCGATGCGGACGTGACCGGCCAGCGTCGCGTTATTGGCCATGATGACATGATTGCCGATGACGCAGTCATGCGCGACGTGAGATCCCACCATGAACAGGCAATCATCGCCGACCCGCGTGACCATGCCGCCGCCCGAGGTGCCGGGGTTCATGGTGACGTGCTCGCGGATGATGTTGCGGCTGCCGATCTCGAGGCGCGATTCCTCGCCCTTGTATTTCAGATCCTGCGGCGCGTGACCGATCGAAGCGAAGGGAAAGATCCGCGTGCCGTCGCCCACCGTGGTACGGCCGCCGATGGCGACATGAGACATGAGCTCGACATTCTCGCCGAGCTCGACCCGTGGCCCCACCACGCAGAGCGGGCCGATTTTGACCGTGGGCGCAATTTTGGCGCCCGGCTCGATCACGGCCGTCGGATGAATCTGGGACATCGGCGACCGCTCAATTATCCATGATCATGGCGGTGAAAGTCGCTTCGGCGCACAGTTTGTCGCCGACCTTCGCTTGGCCGTCGAACTTCCAGACGCTTCCACGGTTGCGCTGCGCGGTCACCGGCACGAATAGCGTCTCGCCCGGCACGACCGGGCGGCGAAAGCGCGCGTTGTCGATGCTCATGAAGTAGACGAGCTTGCCTTCCGCTTCGGGGCCGAGGGTATGGACAACCAGCACGGCCGCGGTCTGCGCCATCGCCTCGATGATAAGCACGCCGGGCATTACCGGCCGCTGCGGGAAATGGCCCTTGAAATAGTATTCATCCGGGCGGACGTGCTTGACGCCGGTGGCGCTTTCGCCGGCGAGCACGTCGGCCACGCGGTCAATCATCAGGAACGGATCACGATGCGGGATCATCTCCATGATCCGCGCCTGATCGATCTCGATCGTTTGCCGTTGCTGAGCCATCACTCTTTCCGCTGTTTCGCCAGCCGCTGCAGCGCCACGACCTGACGCCAGAATTCCTTTACCGGCTGGGCCGGCGAGCCAATCAAGGTCTCGGCGTCGGCGACGTCCCGAATGACGCCGGCCTGCGCGCCGATCTTGGCGCCGCTGCCGATATTGAGATGGCCGGCAAACCCGGCTTGACCGCCGATCATGACAAAATCGCCCAGCCGCGTGCTGCCGGAAATGGCAGCGTTCGCCACGATCACGCATCGGCGCCCGGTCTGCACGTTGTGCCCGATCTGCACGAGATTATCAATCATCGTGCCGGCACCGATAACGGTATCCGGGCCGGCGCCGCGGTCGATCGTCGAATTGGCGCCGACCTCGACATCGTCGCCGATGATGACCCGGCCGAGCTGCGGCACCTTGACGAACCCGGTGCGATCGGGCGCGAAGCCGAAGCCGTCCTGACCGATCCGCGCGCCGGGATAGAGCCGCACGCGCGCCCCGACGATGCAGTGACTCAAACTCGCATTGGCGCCAATGCGGACGTCATCGCCCAGAATGCAGGAATCGCCGATCACGGCGTTGGGCCCAATATGGCAGCGCGCTCCAAGCTCTGCGCGCGCTCCGACAACCACGCCGGCTTCGACGCGGCAGCCGGCGCCGAGCCGCGCCGTGGCATCGATAACGGAAGTCGGATGCACGCCCGGTTCGGGCGGCGGATCGGGATAGAACGCCTGCGCCGCCAGCGCATAGGCGCGATAGGGATCCGGCGTCAACAGCAGCGCCGTGCTCTTGGGCGCCTCCGCGGCCAGATCGGGATGGACGATGCAGGCGCCCGCACGCGTCGCGCGGAAGGCGGGCAGGTATTTGCGGTTGTCGAGAAAGCTCAGATGCTGGGCCTCGGCCTGATCGAGGGGCGCCACGTCACGGAGCACGCGCGTCGCATCGGCGCCCGCGGCGGGCGTCGCGCCGCTGCGGCGGGCGATCTCGCCGAGCGTGAACGGGCCCGTGAGTCTGAAAAACCGGAGATCGGCCATGACTCAGGGCTTCGAGGCGGGCTTGGCGGCGGCGCCGTCATCCTTCGGCAGGCTAACCGTCAGCGACGACAATTTGACGTCGAGGCGCTTGACCACCTCGGCGGTGATGTCGAGGCCATCGACCGAGAACAGCACCGCCGCCCGCGTCAGCACCAGATTGGCCTTCCGCTCCGCGGCGATGTCGGAAATGATCTGCAGCGCGGTGTTTTCCACCGTGGTCATCGCGTCGTTATAACTTTTCTGCAGCGCCTGGCGCTTGCTCTGGACGTTGCGGTCGAGCGCGTCGAAGCGCTGCTGGTAATCGCGCGTCTTGGTGGCGAAAGCCTCGGACGACAACCCCGCGCGCTGACGCTCCAGGTCGTCGCGCATCTTCTGTAGCTCGTTCTCCTGGCTGGAGACCTGCTTCGAATAAGACGTCATCGCCTTGTCGATCTGGCCCTGCACATCCTTGGCGGCCTTGGCATCGCGCAGCACCTGGTTTATATCGGCCACGACGATGACCGCGGGCGGCGTCTGCGCATGCGTTTCCGGCGCCGAAGCCACCATGACGAAGGCCAGGGCGCCGAGCGCCCATTGCAGCGCTCCGCGCCGCATCAGAACTTCGACCCGAATCCGACGCGGAACAGGCTCTTCCGGTCGTAGTTTTGACGGATCACCGGGAAACCGAGATCGAGACGCACCGGGCCGAAGGGTGATTTCCACGACACCCCCGTGCCGACCGATACACGGATTGCGCTGGAGGTCTGGATCGGCGAGCCCGGCTGCGGCTGGATGTCGATGCCGAACAGGCTGCCGAAATCGCTCCAGACGCGGCCGGAAAGGCCCAATTCCGCCGGCAAGCCGAGCGGGAAGCCTTCGGAGATCGAGCCGACGTAATAGGTGTTGCCGCCCAGAGCCTGGGTGGTGTTCTGGTCGCGCGGACCGATGCCACCCGTCGAGAAGCCGCGCAGATTGTCGCCGCCGACATAGTAGCGATCCTCGATCGCGACGGGCTGGCCAAGGCCCTTGATGTAGCCGGTCTCGCCGGTGAGGCTCATCACCCAGTTCTGCGCCCAGGCGTGATAGTAGCCGCCGGAGACCGTGCTGCGGAGGTAGCGCGCGTCGCCGCCGAGGCCGGCGAGATCGTTGCCAAGCTGCGCGAAATATCCCGCCGTCGGATCCGTGGTGCTATCGCGCTTGTCGTAGAGCAACACCTGGCCGATCGAGGAGGTGAGGCGCGAGCCGGCCTGCTGCTGGACATAGATCGAGGCTGGGGCGGTACAGCCGTAAGAGCCGTAGAAAGAGGACGAGGTCGAGGAGTTAGCGACGGTACAGATGTTGAAAATACGATCGTCGCGGAGCGTATATTTGAGGGTCTGGCGCAAGGGTTCGGTGATCTGGTAGCCGGCGCGGACGTCGCCGCCGAGCGTGAATTGGCTGAAGCCGGCGAAGTCCTGGTTGTCGCGCTGGACGACGAAGAGGTCGAAGCCGACGGCCAGGTTGCGATCCTCGAAGTAGGGATCGGTGAAGCTGATATTGCCCTGTTGCGAGCGGAACGACGCCAGCGCATCGACGCGGAAATCATAGCCTTTGCCGAGCAAATTGCGCTCGTGGATGCCCGCGTCGACCAACGGGCCATCGGTCGTCGAGAAGCCGATCCCGAAGGAGAAATCTCCGGTCGATTGCTCTTCCAGCGTGACATTGACCACGGTCTTGTCCGGCGTGCTGCCCGGTACATTGGTGACCGCGACTTTCTTGAAGAATCCCAAATTCTTGAGCTGCTGCTCCGAGCGCTGCAGCTTGGTCGTATTGAAGGCGTCGCCCTCGACGAGCCGCATCTCGCGCCGGATAACGCGGTCGAGCGTTCGCATGTTGCCGTTGATGTCGATGCGCTCGACGTAGACGCGCGGGCCTTCCTTGATGACGTAAGTGACGTCGATGGTCTTGGTCTCCGCGTTCCGATGCACTTGAGGCTGGATGTCGACAAAGGCGAATCCCCGATTGCCCAGCGCGTCGGTCAGAGCGCTGATCGATTTATCGACTTCGTCGGCGTTGTACCAATCGCCTTCGTGCGTCACCAGGATCGCCTTGAGCCCCGCCGGATCGACTTCAGGTAGCTGATTGGTCAGATCAATCTTGCCGAAGCGATAGCGGTCGCCTTCCTCCACCGTGAAAGTGATGAGGAAGCCGTCGCGCGACGGCGTCAGTTCGGCGACCGCCGAGAGCACGCGGAAATCGGCATAGCCTTGGGACAAATAGAATTTGCGCAGCAAATCGCGGTCATAGCTCAGCCGGTCCGGATCGTAGGTGTCGGACGTGCTGAGAAAGCGATACCACCGGGATTCTTTGGTCTCGAGAATTGTCTTGAGCTCGCTTGACGAGAATTTGTGGTTGCCGAGGAAATTGATGCTGCGGACACCGGTGAAGTCGCCCTCGTTGATCTCGAACACCATATCGACCCGGTTCTGCTCGAGCGGGATGACCTTGGGGTCGACCGTGGCGGCGAAGCGACCGCTGCGGCGATAGAGATCGAGGATTCGCGCGACGTCGCTCTGCACCTTTTGGCGGGTGTAGACGGTGCGCGGCTTGAGCTGGATTTCGGTGTTCAGCGTATCGTCGGAGAGCTTCTTGTTGCCTTCGAAGGCGATCCGGTTGATCACCGGGTTCTCGACGACGTGGACGACAAGCGCATCGCCTTCGCGCCGCAGGGTCACGTCGGTGAACAGGCCGGTGGCGAAAAGGCTCTTGAGCGATTTGTCGAGCAGTTCGGGATCGAATTTGTCGCCGGGCCCGACCTGGAGATAGGAGCGCACTGTCTCGGGCTCGACCCGTTGCGCGCCTTCGATACGCACTTCGGCGATCGTGCCGCCGGGCGCGACCTGGTCGGCGGCGGGGGCCGCCCGCGGCGCAGCGGGCGCAAACTGAGCGCCGGCGAAAGGAACCGGCGCCGCACACAAAAGAAGGATGGCGACTGCAAGAGCGCGCGTCGCGCCGGCCAAAATCCGCAATACGTCCCCCTCGTACCGAACCTCTACTCCGCCAACGACGTCAGGTCACGAGACCCTTCAGGAATTCAATCACCCGGAGATGCACAAGGTCGTTCCATGTGGCGAAGACCATGAGCGTCAGAACCAGCGCCAGCCCCACGCGGAAGCCGTATTCCTGCGCACGCTGGCCCAGTGGTTTACCGCGGACGGCCTCGGCGGCATAGAACAGAAGATGACCCCCGTCAAGAATGGGGACCGGAAAGAGATTGATCAAGCCGAGATTGACCGACAGCACCGCCATGAACCAGATCAACGCAACCACGCCGCCCTGCGCCACCTCGCCGGACATCTGCGCGATGCGGAGCGGACCGCCGATCTCGTCGGCCGGACGGGCGCCGATGATCATCTGCCAGACCGCTGTGAGCGTGCCAGTGGTGAGGTTGAGCGTCTCCATTCCGGCACGCCACAGCGCGTCGGCAGGATTGCGGCGGACGTAATCGACGCCGTTCCGCTCGATGCCGAGCAAGCCGAAATTGTGCTGGTTGCCGAAGCGGTCGGTGACGGCGGTGACGCGTGGCGTGACGCTGACGGTGAGTTGCTGGGTGCCGCGCAGCAGGGTCAGCCGCATCGGCGTGCCATCGTCGAGCCGCACTTCCCGCTGAACTTCCTCGAAGCGGTCGATCGGCTTGCCGTCGATCGATTGGATGACGTCGCCGGGTTGGAGGCCGCCCGCCTCGGCGGCGCTGCCCGGCTGGACGCGGCCGATCTCGGCCGGCGTGTAAGGCTGCCCGACCGTGGCGAAGAGCAGCGCCAAGGCGACGATCGCAAAAATGAAATTAGCCGCCGGACCAGCGGTGACGACGGCGACGCGCTGCATCAGCCGCTTGTGGTGAAAGGAGCCGGCGCGCTCCTCCGGCGTCATCTCGGCCAGGTCGTGCGGCGAAGCACGCGACGCCGGATCGGCGTCGCCGAACATCTTGACGTAGCCGCCCAGCGGGATGGCGCTGAACTTCCAGCGCGTGCCGACCTTGTCGTTCCAGCCGAAGATTTCCGGCCCGAAACCGATCGAAAAGACCTCGATCCGCACGCCGTTCCAGCGCGCGACCAGGTAGTGGCCGAGCTCATGAACGAAGACCAGAACGGTGAGAACGACAAGAAACGGCACGATATAACCGAGGCCGCCGGTGAAGATGCTCATGAAACAAGAACCTGTCTAAAGACCGAATCGGCGTAGCTTAGCAAAAATTGGCGGATTACAGCCCTTAAAAGAACGTCATTGAGAAATACCCTCAGGGAATCGGAGCCATCTGCCACAGGAGCGGCGATTCGCCCCAGGCGAGGGTCAGCAGCCCCAGGGCGAGGGCCGCCGCCAACAGGCTATCGAGCCGGTCGAGCAACCCACCATGGCCCGGGATCAGCCCACCCGAATCCTTGACGCCAAAACGGCGCTTGGCCAGCGATTCGACAAGATCGCCTATTTGCGCGGCCAGGCCAAGGAAGAGACTTACCCCGACGATTCCAAGTATCGGCCGGCCGAGCAGTGCCGCCGTTACCGCACCGACCGCCGCCGCCGCCACGAGGCCGCCGCCGAAGCCGGCCCAGGTCTTGTTGGGCGAGAGCGTCGGCGCCAGTTTCGGGCCGCCCAGGGCGCGCCCGGCGGCGTAGGCGCCGATATCCGAGCCCCAGACCAGCGCCAGGAGCCAGAGCGCCACGATACGGCCGCCGCCCTGCCCGGCAATGCCCAAGAAGGCGGCACAGGCGCCGGCAAGCCACAACGTTCCGGACGCGGCCCAGAGCGGCGCGCGGCCGCCGCCGAAACGCGCTTCGGCCAGCACGATGAAGGCCCCGAGCAGCGTCACCGCCGCGGCCGCGAAACCCGCGCCGAAGGCGCTGGCGAGCGCCGCCAGCGCCGGGGTCGCCACCATGGCGGCGCGACGCAGCCGCGAGCTCTCGGAATCGGCGAGCCGCGCCCACTCAAAGCCCATGCCGCCGGCGGCGGCGATCACCAGCACCGGAAGAAGCGGCCAGGGCGGCCACAGCCAGACGGCAAGCAATACCACCGGCCCGAGGACCAGCGCCGAGATGATGCGGAGCTGAAGATTGTTCGCGCTAGCGCGAGCCAATGGAGGCGCCGTAGCGGCGTTCGCGGCCGTGGAACTCGCGCAGCGCCTGTTCGAGATCGCCTTTGGCGAAATCGGGCCACAGCGTTTCGGTGAAGACCAGTTCGGTATAGGCGCTTTGCCAGAGCAGAAAATTGCTGATCCGCTGCTCGCCGCTGGTGCGGATGAGAAGATCGGGATCGGGGATCTCGGTGGTCAGCAAATGACGCGCGACGCAATCCTCGTCGACCTGGTCGGGTGCCAGGGTCCCCGCCTTAACCGCCTCCGCGATGCGGCGCGCGGCACGCGCGATCTCGGCCCGGCCGCCATAGCTGAGCGCGATTGACAAGTTGAGCTGCTCGTTGTCGCGCGTCAAATTCTCGGCGTTGTCGATGAGGTTGACGATGTCGCCCGCCAGCTTCTCCCGCTCGCCGATGACCCGCACGCGTACGCCCTGCTTGTGCAGCTCGGCGATCTCGCCGCGCAGGTAATGGCGCAGCAGGCCCATGAGATCGTCGATCTCGCCGGCCGGCCGCTTCCAATTCTCGGAGGAAAACCCGAAGAGAGTGAGATAGCGGATGCCGAGCTCGGCCGAGGCCATGACGGCGCGCCGCACCGCCTCGGCGCCGTTCTTGTGACCGGCGATGCGCGGCAGGCCCCGCTTCTTCGCCCAGCGCCCATTGCCGTCCATGATGATGGCGACATGGGCGGGCGGCGGCGGCAAATCATTCAGGGGCGCTGGCATCAGACTTGAAGGATCTCCTTGTCCTTCAGGGCAAGCATCTCGTCGACGCGCTTCACCGTCTCGTCGGTAAGCGCCTGCACGTCCTTGTCGAGCTTGCGGTGCTGGTCCTGCGATAGCTCCTTGTCCTTCTCCTTTTTCTTGAGAAGCTCGAGGCCGTCGCGGCGGACGTTGCGCACCGAGATGCGCGCCTGCTCGGCGTATTTGGCGGTGACACGCGTCAGTTCCTTGCGCCGATCCTCCGAAAGATCGGGCAGCGGCACGCGGATCAGCGCGCCGTCGACCTGCGGGTTGACGCCGAGCCCCGCCTCGCGGATCGCCTTCTCCACCGACTTGACCGCGCCCTTGTCCCAGACCTGGACGGTGACCATGCGCGGCTCGGGCGCGCTCACCGTGCCGACCTGGGTGATCGGCATGTTCTGGCCATAGACCTCGACCATGACGGGATCGAGCATGCTGGCCGAAGCACGTCCGGTGCGGATGCCGGCAAATTCCTTGCGCAGAACCTCGACCGCGCTGCCCATGCGGCGGCGCAGATCGGCAACCAAGGGATCGTCGCTCACGGCTTGGCCTCCTCGATGATGGTGAAGCGGCCCTGCCCGCGCATCACGTCGGCGAAGGCGCCGTTCTGGTGGATCGAGAACACCAGGATGGGAATGTGGCTCTCGCGCGCCAGCGAGATCGCCGTCGCGTCCATTACCTGTAGGTCGCGCGACAGCACTTCGAGATAGGACAGCCGGTCATAACGCGTGGCCTTTGGGTCGTTCTTCGGGTCGGCGCTGTAGACCCCGTCTACTTTGGTCGCCTTCAAAAGAGCCTGGCACTCGGTCTCGGAGGCGCGCAGCGCCGCCGCTGTGTCAGTGGTGAAGAACGGATTGCCGGTGCCGGCGGCGAAGATGACGACGCGGCCTTTCTCCATGTGGCGGATGGCGCGCCGCCTTATATAGGGTTCGCAGACCGACTGCATGCTGATCGCAGATTGCACCCGCGTCGGCACGCCCTGGCGCTCGAGCGCGCTCTGCACCGCGAGCGAATTGATGATCGTGGCGAGCATGCCCATGTAGTCGCCGGTGGCGCGGTCCATGCCGGCGGCGGTCCCGGCGATGCCGCGGAAGATGTTGCCGCCGCCAATGACCAGCGCGATCTGGACGCCGAGCTCGTGCACCGTTTTGATCTCGCCGGCGAGCCGGGCGACGATCTTGGGATCGAGGCCGTAGCTCTGCTCCCCCATCAGCGCCTCGCCCGATAATTTGAGCATGACGCGATTGAAGCGAATCGCGGCGGCAGGGCTTCGAGCGAGGGCGGGATCCGCTGGCATGGGCTACCTTTCCGGGCGGCGCGGATAATACATCAAGTGCCGCGCCGGGATAAGCCTAGAGCGTCCGGCGAATCCGACGAATCGGCCGGCCGCTCAATGCGGCTTGACGCCGGCGACGGCGGCGACCTCGGCGGCGAAGTCGCTTTCGGCCTTCTCGATTCCCTCGCCCAGGGCAAAGCGGGCGAAACCGGCGAGCTTCAGCGGCGCGCCTGACTCCTTGGCGGCGTCCTCGACAATCCTGGCGACGCGGCTTTCGCCATCGACGACATAGACCTGCTCCAAGAGCACCACGTCCTCATAAAACTTCTTGAGCCGGCCCTCGACCATCTTGTCCAGGATATTGTCGGGCTTGCCCGAGGCCTTGGCCTGCTCGCGCAGCACGCCGCGCTCGCGCTCCAGCGCCATCGCGTCGACCGAGCCGATTTCGAGATAGCGCGGATTGGCCGCGGCGACATGCATAGCGAGGTTGCGGCCGTGCGTTGCCACCTTGTCGCCGGCGGTGGATTCCAGCGCCACCAGGACGCCGATCTTGCCGACGCCCGGCGCCAGCGCCGAATGCATGTAAGAGGCGACAATGCCGGTCGAGACGGTCAGCCGCTTGGCACGGCGCAGGCTCATATTCTCGCCGATGGTGGCGATCATATGGGTGAGCTCGTCGCCGAGATTGCGCGCGGAACCCGGGAACGGCAGCGATTTGAGCTTCTCGATATCGTCGCCATGCGCGAGCGCCAACTCGGCGACGGTGCGGACGAAATTCTGGAAGGTCTCGTTGCGCGCGACGAAATCGGACTCGGCATTGACCTCGACCAGCGCGCCGGCGGTGCTTTTCACGGCGACTCCGACGAGCCCCTCGCTGGCGACGCGTCCCGCCTTCTTCGCGGCGGCGGCGAGGCCCTTCTTGCGCAGCCAGTCGACCGCGGATTCGAGATCGCCTTGCGTCTCGCCCAGCGCGCGCTTGCAATCCATCATGCCGGCGCCGGTCTTCTCGCGCAGTTCCTTGACCAGCGCGGCGGTGATTTCCGCCATCGTTCTGCTCCTTGCTTCTTATCGAAGCGCCGGTTAGGCGCTGGCGCCCGCGGCCGCGGGCTTCTCAGCCGCCGGCTCCGGCAGCTTCTCGACCGGAGCGGTTTCGCGCGCGCCCGGATCGGCGCCCGCCGCGGCGAGCTCGGCCTGCAATCCGTCAAGCACGGCACCCGAAACGAGCTCGCAATAAAGGTGGACGGCGCGCATCGCATCGTCGTTGCCCGGGATCGGATAGGCGATGCCGTCGGGCGTGGAATTGCTGTCGAGAATGGCGACGACCGGAATCTTGAGCCGGTTCGCCTCCTGCACCGCGATCGCCTCCTTATTGGTGTCGATGACGAAGAGGATGTCGGGCAGGCCGCCCATCTCCTTGATGCCGCCGAGCGCGCGCTCGAGCTTGTCGCGGTCGCGCGACATTTCGAGGATTTCGCGCTTGGTCAGGCCGCTCTCGGCCTCGGCGATCTTCTCGTCAACCTCGCGCAGCCGCTTGATCGAATGCGAGATGGTCTTGAAGTTGGTCAGCATGCCGCCAAGCCAGCGGTGGTTGACGAAATACTGGCCGCAGCGCTTTGCCGCTTCGGCGATGGGCTCCTGCGCCTGGCGCTTGGTGCCGACAAAGAGGATGCGGCCGCCGCCCGCGGCGACGTCACGCAGGGCCTGCAGCGCCCGCTCCAGCAGCGGCATGGTCTCTTCGAGGTTGATGATGTGCACGCCGTTGCGCACGCCGAAGATGAAAGGCGCCATCTTCGGGTTCCAGCGCCGCGTATGGTGGCCGAAATGAACGCCGGCTTCCAAAAGCTGGCGCATGGTGAATTCAGGAATCGCCATCGATGGCACCTTTTCTCCGGTTGGACCGCCGCGGGGCGAGATCATCGGGCGAGCCTAAAGATAAAGGCGCGCCCAACACCGGAACGGCCGCCCCGCAATGCCGGCGGAACAGCCGCAATCCCCGCGTGAGGATTGGTTGAAACGAGGCCTTTAGATAGGGGAAGAGGCAGGAATTGGCAAGTCCTACCGCCTCTTTATAGGCGGCCTCGCGCGACAGTCCCCGGCGCGGGCGGCCTATTGGCCGCCTTTGACCAGGATGTTGTCGCGGACGGCAGTGACACCTTCCACGCCTTGCGCGATCTGGCCGGCCTGATCCTTCTGGGCTCGCGTATCGACGAAGCCGCTCAGCTGCACCGTGCCTTGCATGGTCTCGACATGGATTTCGAAGCCCTTGAGCGATTGCGCCTTGACGATCTCGGCCTTGACCCGTGTGGTGACGTCCGCATCCCCGGCGTATTGGCCGGCGGTCTCGCGCCCCTGCACGGCGGCGCAGGAAACGAGCGGCAGGCCCAGCGCAAGCGCCACGGCGATGGTGGCAAAGCTTGGTACCCGAGGCATCGGCAACTCCCTTATTTTAACCGTCGGACGAACGCACAGCCGGTACGCGCGCGAAGGCGCGCGGGCTCCGGCGCCACCGCGTCGCCGGCGGTCCTTCGGCGATGCGGAGCTTGTGGGCGGCGATCCACGCCTCGGCGTCTGCCGCGGTCGCGAAGCTGGTGATCGTTGTTGGAAAGGTTTCCGGGATCGTCACCTCGACGCCGAACGCGGCTTGATCCTTGAGCGGCACCACGCGAAAGGTCGCCTCGGCATGCGGATGCAGCTTGGTTTCCGTCGGCTTTTTTTGCATCGTTTATCGTGCCATGGCCGTGTGGCGGGAATAGGGCATGCCGCATGCATTCCACGGGATCCTAGGGGGAACCGGCGCTCCCAGCGGCCGTTAGATTTTCAGCGGTTTTGCAGCAAAAAAGGAGCTTAGCGATGAAAAGCAGGAAATGGGCGTTGGCGGTGGCCAGCGCCGTTGGGATCGCGCTCGGCGCGCTCGGTGCGGCAGGGCCGACGTCGGCGCAGGCCTACTACGGTTGCGGCTACGGCTATTACTACGCGCCCGGCTACGGCTGCGTGCCCAGCAGTCCCGGCTATGGATATTTATATGGACCGCCCCCGCCGGCCTATTACGCGCCGCCGGCCTATTACGCGCCGCCGGTCTATGATTTCGGCCTGAGCTTCGGTTTCGGCGGCCGGGGCGGAGATCGCGGACATGACGAGGGCGGCGGGGGCTTCCACCGTCACTGATTGTCGACCCAGCCCGACGCGGTGAATGCTTCGCGCCGCGATTGACGCCATCCCTCGCCGTCGTAGGATAAGCGCGAGCGTCGACGAAAGAGGCCTCCGATGGAGCAGCGCGCGCCGTCCCGCCGTCCCGGGAGATGCCGGGGCCGGGCCCGGCGCGCCGCCTTGCTTGCCGGGTTGGCGGCGGCAACGCTTCTCGTTCTGCCGCTGGTGCCCCGCGCCGCCGAGGAGCTGCGCTATTTCCGCATCGGCACCGCCTCGCCCACCGGCACCTATTTCCAGATCGGCGGCGTGCTCGCCAACATCATCTCCAAGCCGCCGGGCGCGCGCGATTGCGACCGCGGCGGAAGCTGCGGCGTGCCCGGGCTGGTCGCGGTGGCGCAAGCAACCCAAGGTTCGCTCGACAATGCGGTGCTGGTGGCGAACGGCCAGCTCGAATCCGCGCTGGTGCAGAATGACATCGCGCATTGGGCCTTCGACGGCAACCCGCCGGCGGCACCGCCCTGCGCGCGGCGCGAGTTGGCATCCGCCGCGCCGGCGCTGAGCGCGCGCGGCCCGCTCAAGAATTTGCGCGTCATCGCGGCACTGTTCCCCGAGCATCTTCATGTCGTGGCGCGCGCCGAGCTGCGCATCCATCGCCTCGCCGATCTGCGCGGCTTGCGCGTCGGCATGGGCGAGGTCGGGTCGGGCACGCTGGCCGATGCGCGTCTGGTGCTCGCGGCGGTCGGCTTGAGCGAATGCGACGTCAAGGCCGAATATCAGAGTCTGGCCCAGGCCGCCGCGGCGATGGCCGCCGGCAAGCTCGACGCCCTCTTCATCGTCGGCGGCTATCCGGTGCCGGCGCTGATGGATCTCGCCTCGACGACCAAGGTGCAACTGGTGCCGCTGCCGGAGCGTGTCGTCAAACGGCTGCAGAGCCGGTTCTCGTTCTTCATATCCTCGGAGATTCCGCGGGCGACATATCCCGGCATCGACGCCGCGACGCCGTCGGTCAGCCTGACGGCGCTCTGGCTGGTCGGCGCGCAGGTGCCGGACGATTTGGTCTACGCCCTCACCGGCGCGCTCTGGCAGGAGGCGACGCGGCGGCTGCTCGACGGCGGCCATCCCGCGGGCCGGCGTATCCTGCTGACCACTGCCCTCGCCGGCATGAGCGACGTGCCGCTCCACCCCGGCGCCGCGCGCTGGTACCGCGAGGCCGGCAAACTCCCGAAGGATAAAAGCCGCTAGGGTCGCTGACCCGCGCGCGCAAACGCGAAACGCGAAACGCGAAACGCGCCGGCTATTCGCCGGCGCGCCGCGCATGCCATGAAATCGAAATTCGCTCGGATGGCCCGGGCGAAGGCTCAGTTGCTGTTGGTACAGCCCGACGATGTATTCGGGCCGTCTCCGGCGTAGGACGGACCAACCGTCACCGACAGGAGCGTAACGGCCGACGCGGTGAGAATGCCCACCGCGAGCAGCATTGCGTATAACCGTTTGGTCGACATGGTCTCCCCTCCAAAGGCTTGCGTAGGATAGCGACGGCAGATACGGAATAAGGCCGCCTTGGTACCATAGGGGGCCACATCGGTCCACATCCCCCGCCGATTGGATAGTCGAGGCCTACTGTTCCCCTCCTGGCCCCTCACGGAAATCGACCCGCGATGCTCAAGCTCAGCCAATTCGAGTATTCGCCCAATTTCCAATCGCTGAGCGCATTCCGGGTTCTGTTCGCGCTCTATCTGCTGGCGCAGTTCGCGGGCGCATTGCCGTTCTACGACGATTTCTATGCCGCCTTGGGCATCATGCCGCTCCAAACGCTGGCTTTCGACACCAGCATCGCCGGCGTTGGCAGCCTGATGCCCCTGCTCCGGCTGGTGGACAGCACGGGCCTTTCGGCGATCGTCCCGGTCGCCTATCCGTTGAGCCTGGTCGCGCTCGCCATCGGCTTTCGCACGCGTTGGGCCTGCGCCATCGCCCTCGTCCTCGACGGCTACCTCTTCTGGCGGAATCCCTATCTCGTCTCGGGCGCCGAGATTCTCGCGCGCCTGCTGTTGCTCTGGTCTCTGTTCCTGCCGATCAACCGGTACTGGAGCGTCGATGCCGCGCTCGACAAGCAGCCGCGCCGCCGCCCCTGGCCCGCGCTGCCCTTCATCGCTCTGCGCCTGCAGATCGCCTCGCTCTATTTCTTCTCGGCGCTGTTCAAGCTCGAGGGCGCGCCGTGGCGGCAGGGCTACGCGCTTGCCTGGACGCTGCCTGACAATCTTTACGCCGGCACGCCGCTTGGATTGCTCCTCGCCGACCGCGCGCCGGGCCTGCTTAGCGCCACCGGCTACCTTGTGGTCGCGTTCCAGCTCGCCTTTTCCTACCTGATCTACAGCCCGTGGCGGAATGAGCTGACCCGCGCCATCGCCATCGTCGGGTCGGTGGCGATGCATGTCTCGTTCATCGTTTTTCTCAAGATCGGCGGCTTTCCTTATCTGTGCCTCATCATGCTGCTGCTGCTGGTGCCGGACCGCTGGTTCGACCGGCTGCTGCATCGCCGGCGCGAGCGGCTGGGCCGCATCAAGATTTATTACGAGCCCGATTGCGGCTTCTGCGAGAAGGTCTCGCTGCTGCTGCGCGAATTCCTGCTGTCGCCGACGGTGGCCGTGCTGCCGGCTTCGGCCGATCCGGCGGCGTTCCGCTTGCTGACGGAGCACGGCTCCTGGGTCGTGATCGACCCCGAGGGCAAGCCGCGCCTGAAATGGCGCGCCGTGGCGTATGTGCTGCGGCAGAACCCGCTGCTCGCGCCGCTCGGATATATCTCCGACCTTCCCGCTTTGCGCCGACCGATGGCGCAACTTTACGATTTCATCGGCGAGCGTCGTCGGACGCTCGGCGCCGTGACGCGCCGCGTGCTGCCCTTCCGCAGCGACCGCCCGCCCGGGCGCCATGCACTCGCGCTCAACGGCATCCTGGCGGCGCTGGCGCTGCTGTGCAACGTGATCAGCCTCGACCAATGGGCGATCGACCGGCCGCGCCAGGAGATCCATTCCGCGGCGTATCGCGGCGTGCGGAGCGGCATCGACGAGTTTTTCGCGGTGCTGCAAATTCGCCAGGCTTGGGCGCTCTTCGCGCCGGTGCCGACGCATTGGCAGTGGACGTACCGCTTCCGCGCCGCGCGCCGCGACAGCGACGCGGCGATCGCCGTCGACTGGCCGTTTGCGGCCGCGAACGCCGACGGCGCCGTGCAATTCAACCGCCTCTATTGGCGCCAGTATTTCAGCCGCTTCGACCAGTTCTCGGATGCCGACTGGGCGGCGCTCGACGACTATTTGTGCCGCGTCGCCGGAAGGCGCGCGGCGCCGATCGCCGCGGTCGAGGTCTCGATCTCGCGCCGGCCGGTCCCCAGCCCGGTGCCGGGCGGATCCGAATTCACCGTGCACCGGCGGCTTGCCTGCGGCGGTGCTTCGAGCTAGGCCGGATTGCGGTGCCGACGACCGCTTCCTATACTCCGCCCGACCTCCTCACAGGGCCATGGAGACGCCGTGAATCCCGATCGCGGTTTGTGCCGATTGTCTTTCGCCCTGTTGGCCAGCGCCCTTGCCCTCGCGCCGGTGGGCGGCGCCGGCGCGGCCGAAAACTCGGACAAGCCCATTCTGCGCATCGAGACCGGCGCGCATACCGGCATGGTGCTGGGCTTCTCCGTCGCGCCGGGCGGCGCACAGCTCGCCACCGCCTCCTATGACGCGACGGTGCGCCTGTGGTCGCTGCCGAAGCTCGAGCTCCAGCGAACGATCCATTTGCCGATCGGCGAGGGCACCGAGGGCGAGGCCTATTCGGTGGCCTTCTCGCCCGACGGCAAGCGGCTGGTGACCTCGGGCTGGACCGGGCCATGGGGCGGCGAGGACGGCCCGTGGTGCTTCTATGTCATCGACGCGGCGACCGGCGACATCACCCGCACGGTTTGCGACCTGCCGCAGCGCGTCTTCCAGATCGGCTTCTCGCCCGACGGCAAGTATATCGTCGCTGTGATGAAAGCCGGCGTCCGCAAAAAAGAGGGCCAGGGCTTGCGCGTCTATCGCGCCGCGGATTATTCGCTTTATCGCGAGGACAGGGATTACGGCGATACCGCGGTCGCCTTCGATTTCGATCCGAAAACCGGCCGGCTGGCGACCACGGCCCTCGATGGCAAGCTGCGCCTCTACGACAAGGATTTCCATCTGCTCAAGGCGCAGCCGGTGCCCGAGGGCCGCAAGCCGCATGGCGTTGCGTTCTCGCCCGACGGCAGCCGGATCGCCGTCGGCTATGCCGAGCCGGAAGGCGACCAGCCGCTCTGGCCGCCGGCGGTGGATTTGTTCTCGGCCGCGGACCTTGCCGTGCTCGAGCGGCCTGATCTGCGCGGCGTCGCCAACGGCGCATTATGGCGGGTCGCATGGTCGGCGGACGGCAAGTATCTCTACGCCGCCGGCACCTGGCAGAAGGGCGAGCGCTTCGCCCTCCGGCGCTGGGACGACGGCGGCAAGGGCCGGCCCTCCGACATCACGCCCGCGGTCAACCGCATCATGCGCGTCGAGCGCGCGCCGCAGGGCATCCTGTTCAGCGCGGTCTCCGGCGGTATCGGGCTGATCGGCCCGGACAACAAGATGATCGCCGAGCGGCCCGCCGCGATCGCCGATTATTCCGATATCGGCGATGCGCTCGCGGTCTCGGCGGATGGCCGCTCGGTGCAGTTCGCCTTCGAGCCGTCGGGCCGCCGCCTCGCGCATTTCTCGCTGGCGACGCGGCTCCTCGAGGCGGGCCCGAGCCCGGATGCCGCGCGCATGAGCCATCCGATCGGCGAAATGCCCGGGCTCGACGTACGCGACTACATCTGGGGCTACAAGCCGACCCTCAACGGCCAGCCGCTCAAGCTGCGCGTCCACGATGCGGCGATCTCGATGACCATCATGGCCGAGGGCAAGGGCCTGCTGATCGGCACGAGCTGGCAGCTCATCCGCTACGATGCAAAGGGCAAAATCGTCTGGGCGCATGACGTCTTCGGCAACGTGCGCGGCGTGGTGGCGACGCCCGACAACCGCATTGCCGTCGCGGCGCTCGGCGACGGCACGCTGCGCTGGTACGCCCTCGATACCGGTCACGAGCTCGTCGCTTTTTTTCCGCACGCCGACGGCCAGCGCTGGGTGGCCTGGACGCCCGCCGGCTATTACATGGCCTCGGTGGACGGCGATTCCCTGGTCGGCTGGCAGGTCAATCGCGGCCACGACCGCGCCGGCGATTTCTTCCCGGTCGGCCGCTTCGGGGACCAGTATCTGCGGCCGGACATCGTCGCCAAGACGCTGGCGCTGCTCGACGAAGGAAAAGGCATTCGCGCGGCGGCCAACGACGGCGGGCGCGCGCCGGCGACGCAAAGCGTGGCGCAGATGCTGCCGCCGGTGATCGAATTCCTGGCGCCGCAGAATTCGGCCGCGATCAAGAATATCCAGCTCCGCATCCGCTACCGGTTGCGGGCGCCGTCGGGCAAGCCGATCAAGCAGCTTTGGGCGCGCAGCGACGCGCATCTGCTCGGGCCGTTCCCGCCGCCGGCGCTCGACGCCTACGGCGAAGCGACCGGCGAGCTCGATCTTCTCGTGCCGCAGCGCGACAGCGATCTGCTGCTTTACGCGGACAACGAATTCGGCACCAGCGAGCCCGCCAAGCTCGAATTGAAATGGCAGGGACCGCGCGCCGGGACGCCGGAGCAGCAGCACAAGGTCTATGTCCTGGCGATCGGCGTCAGCCAATACGTTAATGCCGACGTGCCGAAGCTGCAATTCGCCGACAAGGACGCGCATGATTTCGTCGACGCCCTAACCCGCCAGATCGGCAAGGCCTATACCGCCGTGGTCCCCCGGATACTGACCAACGGCGACGCGACGCGGGCGAAGATTCGCGAGGATTTCGCCTGGCTCGATCAGCAGGTCGGGCCCGACGACATCGGCATCTTGTTTTTGGCCGGCCACGGCTTCGACGCGCGCGACGGCACTTATTACTATCTGCCGCAGGAAGGCGACGTCGACCATTTGGCCGGCACCAGCGTGCCTTACGACGAGATACTCAAGACGTTGAAGAGGATCGCGGGGTATTCGATGCTGTTCATCGACACCTGTCACGCCGCGCATGTCGTCGGCCATGACGGGCAAATGTCGATGGACGTCGACAGCATGGTCAATCGCCTGAACAAGCTGCCCAAAGGCATCTTCGTCTACGCGTCGTCGGGCGGCGAAGAGGAATCCGCCGAAACCGAGATCTGGCGCAACGGCGCCTTCACCAAGGTTGTCGTCGAGGGCCTCGACGGCGAAGCGCGCTACCGCAACCGCGACTACGTCAGCACGACGATGCTCGAACTCTACGTCAAGGACACGGTGCCCGACATTACCGGCGGGTTCCAGAAGGCGACGGCGAGCATGCCGATCGGCGTGGCGGATGTCATGCTGGCGCGGACCGCCAAGTAAATCCGACGCCGAAATATCGGCTCTCGGCCGGGCTTTTCGAGAGACCCCCCCCCCCCGATTTTTCGCGACGCGCCCCTGTGCGTAGGCGTACAATCCAGGTGCCGGGGAAGGCCGGTTTCTGTACATGATGGATGGCCATGCCGCTTAGGAACGCGGAAAACCGTCGCAAGCTGGAAACGGCAATCGTGGATACGGTCCGCGAACCTCTCGTCGTGCTCGACGACAAGTTGAACGTGCTTATCGCCAGCCGGTCCTTCTACAGCACCTTCAAAGTGAGCCAGGAGGATACGGAAGGCCGCCCGCTCCATGAGCTGGGCAACGGCCAGTGGAATATTCCGGCGCTGCGCAAGCTTCTCGACAACGTGATCCCGCAGCACGCCAACATCGAGGAACACGAGGTCGAGCACGAGTTTCCGTCAATCGGCCGCCGCATCATGCGGCTGAACGCACGAAAGGTATTTTACGAGGGCAACAACAGCACGAGCCTGCTGCTGGCGATCGAGGACGTGACCGACCGCCGCGGCCTGGAGCGCGACAAGGACGCGCTGATGAAGCAGAAGGATCTGCTGCTTCAGGAGATGCATCATCGGGTCAACAACAGCCTGCAAATCATCGCCAGCATCCTCCTGCTGAAGGCGCAGACCGTCCAGTCGGAGGAAACACGCCAGCACCTGCGGGATGCGCATGAACGGGTGGTGGCGGTCGCGACCGTGCAGCAGCAATTGCAACCGGCGACGTTCGGGGCGCCGATCGGGGCGAAAACGTATCTGACGCGGCTCTGCGAGAGCCTGGCCGCATCGATGATCCAAAAAGACCAGCCGATCGCTCTCACGACCGAGATCGACGACGGCACCATGACCTCCGAGCAGGCCGTCAGCATCGGACTGATCACCACCGAGCTCGTCATCAATGCGTTGAAGCACGCGTTTCCCAACGGCGCCAAGGGAACGATCGTCGTGCGCTACGAGGTGAGCGAGGAAGCCTGGCGCCTGTCGGTCGCGGATGACGGGATCGGAATGAGCGGCTCCCTGGCCGAGGGGCCCGTGAAGAGCGGCCTCGGCACGAGCATTGTCGATGCGCTGACGCGGCAGTTGAGGGGCCGCGTCATAACAGCCCCAGGCTCGCCCGGAACAACGGTTTCGGTGACCGGCCCGCCGGCGGCGTGACGTTCAGTCCGCGGCGGTGCCCGTCAGGGCGCGTTGAATGGCGTTGGCGAGCTCGGCTTCGCGAAACGGCTTTCCGATCACCACCGCACCCGGCCGACGCGCCTGAATGCTTGCCGGCGGGTCGCCGCTGACGAAGATATGCGGCACCTTTCCGGTGCGTTGTATTTCGTCAACCGCGGCCTCGCCGCTTCCGTGGTTCAACCGCCCATCGACGATCATCAAATCCGGCTTGTGGCGGATGGCGGCGGCCACCGCATCCGCCTCGGTGGCCGCGATGGCGCAAACCGCATGCCCCATCCCCGCCAGCAGATTCTCGAACAGCATGGCGATCATGACGTCGTCCTCGATGATGAGGACACGAGACGCTTTCATTGAAGCATCCGCGACGGAGGCCTGTTTGCGTGGCGGTGGAGCATCCGAGCGCGAGAATCCCACTTTTCCTCACGCCAAGCAAGGCCGGTTGAGTGCAGCGAAAACCGCCGGTCACTCGACGGGTTGGAATCCCTTTGCCGCGAACGCGGCACGGGCGCCGGGCGATCGAAGAAAAGCGAGATAAGCAGCGGCCGCCGGATTGTTCGACGACGCGACGATTGCCGCCGGATAGACGATCGTCGGATAGCTGCCGGCGGGAAAGGTGTCGACTACCCGGACGGCCGGCTCGACCGCGGCGTCGGTGCGGTAGACGATGCCGAACGGCGTTTCGCCGCGCGCCACCAAAAGCAAGGTGGCGCGAACGTTCTCGGCCGGCGCGAGACGGCTCGCCACCGCATCCCAGACGCCCAGGCCGGTCAGCGCGGCCTTCGCGTATTTTCCGGCCGGGACGGCATCGGGATCGGCAACCGCCAGCCGGCCATCGGCGCCGAGCGCCGCGGCGAGCGCGAAACGCGGCGCGATCCTGATGTCGGATTTCGAGTCTTTCGGCGCGATCAGCACGAGCGTGTTGCCCGCGAGGTTGAAGCGCGTTTCCGGCCGGATCAGCTTGCGCTGCGCGAGATAATCCATCCAATCGAGATCGGCGGAGATGAAAATATCGGCCGGCGCGCCCGCCTCGATCTGCTTCGCCAGGGTCGAGCTCGCGGCATAGGATTCCCGGGTTCCGGCGCCGCCCGATTGCCGATACAGCATATCCGCATCGTCGAGCGCATTCTTGAGGCTCGCGGCGGCGAACACCACCAGATCGGGCTGGCCGGCGGTTTGCGCCCGAGCGGGCAGAATCGTCGCGCCGAGCGCCGCAGCGAGAGCCGCGAAAATCGTGATACGCCGAAAATGCATGGATTCCTCCACGGCTCACGCCTTCTTCAGCGTGAACACCAGCACGCCGCCCTTCTCTTCGCGGCAGTCGAGCAGATGGGCGCCGGTGGTCTTGCAGAAATGCTCGAAATCCTTCACCGCGCCGGGATCGGTGGCGAGAACGCGCAGCACGCCGCCGGACGGCAAGTCCTTCATCGCCTTGCGCGCCTTCAAGACCGGCAGCGGGCATTTGAGGCCCTTGGCGTCAAGTGTGGCGATGGGCGGAGGCGTCTCGGTCATGGCGGCAGCTTTCAGGTGAAGCGGTTGTCGGGCGGGAAGCCGCGCGGCGCGATGCGGCCCGATCCCGCGCGCTGGCCGATCCAGGGGCGAAGGTCGGTCTCGGTGCGCGTGCGGTCGCCGGCGCGCCAGGACAGGCCCTCCGATTTCTTCAGGCTACGCGCATCCGACAGGCCGCCGTCGTGATAGCGCTGCAGGATGACGCCGCGGCCGGCGTTGAGCTCCGGCACCTCGGACAGCGGGATGAGCAGCAGCTTGCGGTTCTCGCCGACAATCGCGATCGTGTCGCCCGCCACGAGCGAAGCGACGCGCGCGGCGGCGCCCTTGCCCGGCCGCATCACCTGCTTGCCGTTGCGCGTCTGGGCCAGCACCTCGTCCGCCGGCACGATGAAGCCGCGGCCGTCGGTGGCGGCGACCAGGATCTTGCTGCCGGGCTGATAGGCCAGGACCGAGGCGACGTCGAACTCGTTCGGCAGATCGACCATCAGCCGGATCGGCTCGCCATTGCCGCGCCCGCCGGGCAGCTTGTCGATGCCGAGCGTGTAGAAGCGGCCATTGGTGGCGAAGACGAGAAGCTTGTCGGTAGTCTGCGCCTCGATGGCGAAGCGCCCCTCGTCGCCGTCCTTGTATTTTATGTCGTCGAGCTTGATGGCATGGCCCTTGGCGGCGCGCACCCAGCCCTTGGCCGAGACCAGGACGGTGACCGGCTCGCGTTCGACCAGCGCCTCTAGCGGCACCTCGATTTCGGCCGGCGGCGGCCCGATCTCGGTGCGGCGCTTGCCGAGCAGCGTCGCCGGGCCGAATTCCTTGCGCAGGGCGGCAAGCTCGTCGCCGATGCGCTTCCACTGGCGGGTTTCCTCGGCGAGCAGGCCCGCCAACTCCTTGTCCTCGGCGGAGAGCGTCTTCAGTTCCTCGCGCAGCGCGATCTCCTCGACCCTGCGCAAGGCGCGCAACCGCATGTCGAGAATGGCGTCGGCCTGATTCGACGACAGGTGCCATTTCTTCATCATCCGCTCTTTGGCGTCGTCGTATTGGCGGATGATGCGGATGACCTCGTCCAGATGGACGTAGACGATGATCAGGCCCTTGAGGATTTCGGCGCGGCGCGAAATCGCCTCGCGGCGGAAGCGGGAGCGGCGCTGCAAGACCTCGCGGCGATGATCGAGGAAGGCCTGCAGCGCCTCCTTCAGATTCATCACGCGCGGCACGCCGTCCTTGTCGAGGACGTTGAGGTTCAGCGGCACGCGCGTTTCGAGCTCGGTCGCGCGGAACAGCGATTCCATCAGCATCTCGGGCGCGACGTTGCGGCTCTTGGGCTCGAGCACCAGCCGCACCTGCTCGGTCGATTCATCGCGCAGATCGGCGAGCAGCGGCAGCTTGCGCTCCTCCAGCAGGGCGGCCATGCGCTCGATGAGGCGCGACTTCTGCACCTGATAGGGAATCTCGGTGACGACGATCTGGAAGGTGCCCTGCCCCAGCTTCTCGGTCGTCCAGCGCGCGCGCAGGCGGAAGCTGCCGCGGCCGGTGGCATAGGCCTGGCGGATGTTCTCCGCCGGCTCGACCAGCACGCCGCCGGTCGGGAAATCGGGGCCGTGCATCAGCTCGAGCAGATCGCCGATGCCGGCGCGCTTGTGCTTCACCAGATGAATCAGCGCGTCGGCCAGCTCGACGATGTTGTGCGGCGGGATGCTGGTCGCCATGCCGACGGCGATGCCGGCCGAGCCGTTCGCCAGCAGATTCGGGAATCGCGCCGGCAGGACGAGCGGCTCGTCGTTCTCGCCGTCATAGGTCGGGCGGAAATCGACCGTGTTCTCGTCGATCCCGGCGAGCAGCGCCTCGGAGACTTCCGTCAGGCGGCTCTCGGTGTAGCGCATCGCCGCCGGGTTATCGCCGTCGATATTGCCGAAATTTCCCTGGCCGTCGACCAGCGGATAGCGCTGCGCGAAATCCTGCGCCAGGCGCACCAGCGCGTCATAGACCGCGACGTCGCCATGCGGATGGAATTTGCCGATGACGTCGCCGACGACGCGCGCGCATTTCTTGTAGCCGGATTTCGGATCGAGCCGCAGCTCCCGCATCGCATAGAGCAGGCGCCGATGCACCGGCTTCAGGCCGTCGCGCACATCCGGCAGCGAGCGCGCCATGATGGTGGAGAGCGCATAGGAGAGATAGCGCTCGCCGAGCGCGTCGGCCAAGGCGACATCACGAATTTCGCCGGCAAGGGCGGTGTTGGATTTCTTCATGCCGAATCGAACCCCGCAGCTAGATATACGCAGTCTTGCGGCGCATTACATCAACGAATCGGGCGCGCGAAGCCGGCAATTTTCGGCCGTGCGGCTGCAAGACGCGGCGGTCGAGAAAGAAGCCGGTGAGCTTCAATCCGTCGACGATATCGGCGGCGGCGGCTTTTCCCTCTGAGTCCAGCAGGAAGGCGGGCAGCGGCAGCAGCCGCTCGCGATAGGGCGCTGCCGCTTCCCGCGAGACCGCATGGCCCGATTTGGGCGACACATATCCCAGATTCTCGGGCGTGCCGGTCGCCGCGCAGCGCGAAAGATCGAGGCCATAGCCGAGCTCGGCAAGAAGATCGAGCTCCCAGCGGATATAGAGCGCGGCGAAAGGGCCGTCGGCGTCGAGCGCATCGAGCAATCCGCTCAAGCCCGCATAGGCCCGCGGATGCGGCTCGCGCTCGGGCAGCGTCGCCGAAGCCATGGCGGCGGCGGCGGAAAGACAGGCCAGGCGCGCGCGGTCGTCCATGAAGCGCGCCGCGTGCCCGCGCAGCAATTCGCCTTGCATCGTGCCGAGATGTTCCGACAGCCGCGCCGACCAGGTCAGCGTCAATCGGTTGCCGGTTTGATAGAGCATGCGAATCCGCGGCCCCTGGCCGCCGCGCACCAGGCCCGCATGGTGGCCGTGCGCGCTGGTCAGCGCATGGACCAGCAAGCCGCGCTCGCCATGCCGCCGCGCGGCGAGCACGACGCCCTCATCGGTCCAGCGCATCTCAGGACTCGAAATCCAGGCGCATCGCTTCGTAGCGTTCGCGATCGTCTTCCCAGCCCTCGCTCACCTTGACGCGCAGGAAAAGATGAACCCGGCGCTCGAGCAATTTCTCCAGCTCGGCGCGGGCGCGCTCGCCGATACGCTTTACCTGCTGGCCGCCCTTGCCGACCACGATCGCCTTCTGGCTGTCGCGCACGACATGGATGATCTGGGAAATCTTGACGCTGCCGTCGGCGAATTCCTCCCAGCTTTCGGTCTCGACGGTCGAGGCATAGGGCAGCTCCTGGTGCAGCTGCAGGAAGATTTGCTCACGCGTAATCTCGGCGGCGAGCAGGCGCTGCGGTGCGTCGGTCATCTCCTCGGCCGGAAACAGCCAGGGGCCCTCCGGCACCACGCCGGCGAGATAATTCTTCAAATCCTCGACGCCGTCGCCCAGCAGCGCCGACAGCATGAAGATGCGGTCGAAGATGCCCTCGGCGTCAAGCGTCTGGGCCAAGGGCAACAGCGTCTCGCGCTTCACCTTGTCGATCTGGTTGAGCGCCAGCAGCGCCTGTCGCCCGGCCGATTTGAGACCGTCGACGATGCAGCGCGTGTCGGCATCGACGCCGCGCGAGGCATCGACCAGCAGCACGATCCGGTCGGCCTCCTCGGCCCCGCTCCACGCCGCCTTGACCATGGCGCGGTCGAGCCGGCGCTTCGGCGCGAAGATGCCCGGCGTGTCGACGAAGATGAGCTGCGCCGAGCCCACGACCGCGATGCCGAGCAGCCGTGCGCGCGTCGTCTGCACCTTGGGTGTAACAATTGCCAGTTTCGTACCGACGAGCCGGTTGAGCAGCGTCGATTTGCCGGCATTGGGCGCGCCGATCAGCGCGATATGGCCGCAACGCGTCGCGTCGCTCATGCCTTGTCCGCCTCGGCCAGCGCCGCCGCCGCGGCCGCAGCTTCGGCGATGCGCTTCGAGGCGCCAATCGCCTTCGCCTCGGCCAGGCCGTCGACGCTGACGCTGACGGTGAAGCGGCGGCGATGCGGCGGCCCGGTCATCTTGATAAGCTTGTAGAGCGGCAGCTTGAGGCCGCGCGCTTGCGCCCATTCCTGCAGCGCGGTCTTGGGATCGCGCGGCGGCGCGTTGAAATCGGTCAAATGCTCGCCCCAACCGCGCTCGACGAAACGCCGCGCGGCCGCGATGCCGCCGTCGAGATAAAGCGCGCCGATCACCGCTTCGCAGATGTCGCCGAGCACGCTGGGGTTGTGACGCACGCCCGAGGCGGTTTCCCCCGCCGAGGCGGCGAGGAACGTGCCGAGCTTCAGTTTCTTGGCGACCTCGATCAAGGTCTCGCGACGGACGAGATGCACCAACCGCCTGGTCAGCGCGCCTTCGGCCTCGTCGGGAAATCGCCGCCACAGCAGCTCGGCGACGACCAATCCCAGAACGCGGTCGCCCAGGAATTCGAGCCGTTCATAGCCGCGCTTGGCGACGGCGCCGCGCTTCACCGCGCTCGGATGGGTCAGCGCCTCGACAAGCAGGTCCGGATCGGCGAAGGAATGGCCGAGCGCCACGGCGAGCGGCGTTAGCCCCGCATGGGCCGGCCCGGTCTTCAATGAATGGACGAGAACAGCCGGCCGTAACGCACCGTGAACGGCCAGTTCCAGAATTCCCACCAGCGCGCATAGCCGTCGGTCGAGAAGAAGAGGAAGACGGCGTGGCCGACGAGATTTTCGGCCGGCACATAGCCAACGCCGCTGGTCGGATCGCGGCTGTCGGCCGAGTTGTCGCGGTTGTCGCCCATCATGAAATAATGCCCGGGCGGCACGGTGAAGACGGGCGTGTTGTCGAGCGGCAGATCGTCGCCCAATTCGATGACGTCGTGGCGATAGCCGTTCGGCAACGTCTCGACGTATTCGGTGTAGGTCGCGGTGCGCGCGCCCTCTTCGTAGATGAAGGTGTCGATCTTCTCGCGCTTCACCGCCTCGTCGTTGATATAGAGAATGCCGTCCTTCATCTGGATGCGGTCGCCCGGCAGGCCGATGACTCGCTTGATGAAATCGATCGACGGATCGCGCGGCAGCTTGAACACGACGACGTCGCCGCGCTTCGGCTCCGAGAAGAAGATGCGGCCGGGAACCAGCGGCAGGCCGAGCGGCAGCGAATAGCGGCTGTAGCCATAGGAGAATTTCGAAACGAACAGATAATCACCGACCAGCAGCGTCGGCACCATCGAGGCCGAGGGAATGCTGAACGGCTCGTAGAAGAAGGTGCGGATGAAGAGCGCGATGACGATCGCATAGATGATCGTCTTAAACGTCTCGGCGACGCCGCTCGAGGAACGGGCCGATGTTCTGCCTGCCATCAAGAAGTTCCACTAACACATTGAGATGACCGGCATTTGACAATCGCTGCCGGCGCGTGATCGGGCCCGATCAAGCCAATCAAAAGGCGGGAAGTCAAGCGCGCCGCTCGGCGGCGGCGGTCGATTCGGCGGTGATGACGACAAGTGCCTGGGCCAAGGGCGGCTCATCCGTCAGGGTCACGTCGATCCGGGCGCTCATCCCCGCCGGCGTCATCGATTTGAGCCGCGCGGCCGCCCCGCCGGTCAGCACCAGGGTCGGCCGGCCGCCCGGCAAATTGACCACGCCAAGATCCCGCCAATAGACGCCCCGGCGGAACCCGGTGCCGAGCGCCTTGGAGCAGGCCTCCTTGGCGGCGAAGCGCTTGGCATAGCTGGCGATTCGGTCGGCGCGCGGGTCGGAACGCTGGCGCTCGACGGCGGTAAAGACGCGTTCGAGGAAGCGCTCGCCATAGCGCTGGATGGTGCGCTCGATCCGCCTGATGTCGATGAGATCGCTGCCGAGGCCGAGGATCATCAAGCGCTCCGCGCGCCCTGGCTGTCTGCCCGGGCCTTGTTCATCAACGCGCGCATGCGTTTTACCGCGCTGTCGAGGCCGCTGAAGATCGCCTCGCCCACCAGGAAATGGCCGATGTTGAGCTCGACGATCGTCGGAATGGCGGCGATCGCGCCGACTGTCTCGAAGCCCAGGCCGTGGCCGGCATGGCATTCGAGCCCGAGGCCGTCGGCGAGCGCCGCGGCGGCTTCGATGCGGCGCAGTTCGCGCTCCCGCGCCGTACCCTCCGCGTCGCAATAGGCGCCGGTATGGAGCTCGACAACAGGGGCGCCGATCTCCCGCGCCGCGCGCAGCTGCCGCTCATCGGGATCGATGAACAGCGACGCGCGGATCCCGGCGGATTTGAGCGCGGCGACGAAATCCCTGAGCTGGGCCGGCGCGCCGGCGATGTCGAGCCCGCCTTCGGTGGTGAGCTCCTGCCGCCGCTCGGGCACGAGGCAGGCGGCATGCGGCCGGTGCTTCTGCGCGATGGCCAGCATCGCCTCGGTCGCCGCCATTTCCAGATTGAGCGGCACCGTCAGCTCGCGCGACAGCCGCGCGATGTCGTCGTCGGAGATGTGCCGCCGATCCTCGCGCAGATGGGCGGTGATGCCGTCGGCGCCCGCGGCAACTGCGAGCCTGGCGGCGCGCACCGGGTCGGGATGCCGGCTGCCGCGCGCGTTGCGGATGGTGGCGACGTGGTCGATGTTGACGCCGAGGCGCAGAGGCCGCTTTTCCATCATCGCCCTGTCAGCCCCGCGCGCGCTCGACCGAATTGATCACCGGCGTCGCGCGCAGCGCCGCAATGATATTCGTGAGGTGACGGACGTTCTGCACTTCGATATCGACCAGGATCTCGAAGAAATCGAGCGACCGGTTGGTGATTTTGAGGTTGGTGATGTTGCCGCCACTCTTGCCGATGACAGTGGTCAGGCTGCCGAGGCTGCCCGGCTCGTTGCCGAGCGTGACGCTGATGCGGCCGAGATGGGCGCGATCGGCATCGCCGTCGTCGCTCCAGGCGACGTCGAGCCAGCGCTCCGGCGTTTCGGCAAAGGTATCCAGCGTCTCGCAATCGATGGTGTGGATCGTGACGCCCTTGCCCGTTGTGACGATGCCGACGATGCGGTCGCCGGGCAACGGATGGCAGCAGCCGGCGAAATGCAGCGCCATGCCGGGAATGAGGCCGCGGATCGGCACCGCGTTCTCGGATGCCTTCTTGCCCCTGGCGCGCGGAGTAAGCGCCACCACTTTCGACGATTGCTCGGTCTTAACCGGGAAGATGGCGTGCACGACCTCGCGGCCGGTATGCACGCCCTCGCCGACCGCGACCACGAGATCCTCGCGTGTCGCGCGGTCGAAGCGGCGCAGCACTTCGTCCAGCGCCTTCTCGGCGTATTCGTGGCCTTCCTGGCGGAACGCCTTCTGCAGGATCGCCTTGCCGAGATCGAGATACTGGTGGCGCTGCTCCGTACGGACGAAGCGCCGGATGCGGGCGCGCGCCTTGCCGGTGACGATGAACCGCTCCCAGGTCGGCGACGGAGTCTGCGCCTTGGAGGTGACGACATCGACCTGGTCGCCGTTGGCGAGAACCGTCCGCAACGGCACCAGCCGCCCGTTGATCTTGGCGCCGACGCAGGTATCGCCGATCTCGCTGTGCACGGCGTAGGCGAAATCGACGGCGGTGGCACCGCGCGGCAGCTCGATCAAATCGCCCTTCGGCGTGAAGCAGAAGACCTGATCCTGGTACATTTCGAGCTTGGTGTGCTCGAGGAATTCCTGCGGATCGGGCGCGTGCTCGATGATGTCGAGGAGCTCGCGCAGCCAACGATACTGGCGGCCGTCGGTATTCGGCGCGCCCTGCTTGTAGACCCAATGCGCGGCGACGCCGAGCTCGGCCACCTCGTGCATCTCGGGGGTGCGGATCTGCACCTCGATGCGCTGGCGTTCCGGACCGATGAAGCCAGTGTGAAGCGAGCGGTAATTGTTCGGTTTCGGCGTTGAGATGTAATCCTTGAAGCGGCCCGGCACGACCGGGTAATGGCTGTGGATGGCCCCCAGCGCGTGGTAGCACTGATCGACGTCGGCCACGATGACGCGGAACGCCATCATGTCGGACAGTTGCTCGAAGCCGACGTTCTTCTTCTGCATCTTGCGCCAGACCGAATAGGTCGTCTTTTCGCGCCCGGAGACCTGGGCATCGACGCCGCTCTGCTTCAGCGTTTCCTTGAGCTCTTCGATGATGCGGCCGACCAGGCCACCGCCCTTTTCACGCAGGAAGCCGAGCCGCGTCTTGAGGCTGTCCCGTGCCTCGGGATTGAGCTCCGCGAAAGCCAGATCCTCGAGCTCATCCTTCATTTCGTTCATGCCGATGCGCTCGGCCAGCGGCGCATAGATTTCCATGGTCTCGCGCGCGATGCGGCGGCGCTTTTCGGCATCCTTGATGAAGTGAAGGGTGCGCATGTTGTGCAGCCGGTCCGCCAGTTTGACCAACAACACGCGGATGTCCTCGGACATCGCCAGCACGAGCTTGCGGAAATTCTCCGCCTGCTTGGTCTGATCCGACTGCAACTCGATGCGCGAGAGCTTGGTGACGCCGTCGACGAGACGCGCGATGTCCGGGCCGAAGAGCTTCTCGATCTCCTCCAGCGTCGCCAGCGTATCCTCGACCGTGTCGTGCAATAGGCCGGTGATGATCGAGGCGGCATCGAGCTTCATGCCGCTGAGAATGCCGGCGACCTCGACCGTATGTGAAAAATAGGGATCGCCCGAGGCCCGCTTCTGCGAGCCATGCGCCTTCATCGAAAAGACGTAGGCGCGATTGAGGGCATCTTCATCGGCCGACGGATCGTAGGCCTTGACGCGTTCGACCAGTTCGAATTGGCGCATCATGCGGGGCTACTCCGCCGGCGCGTCCGAGCATCCTTCCGGCATGGCAGCGAACGCGCGGAGTGAAGCGCGCCGGCCGCCATCGATCAGGACGGGCCGCCCTCGGCCTCGGTGCCCTCGCCCTCGACGATATCCGGGAGCGCTTCTTCCGCGTCATTGAGGCCGACGGCCTCGTCCTCGGACGCTTCGAGGACGTCTTTCTGCAATTCCTCTTCGACCGCTTCGTCGCCGGCCGCCTCGACGGCCACGCCATCGCCGCCGCCCACGGCCGCGATATCCGTGCCGAGGCCGAGCTGGGTTCCGAGCTCGATATCCTGATCCTCGTCGGGTTCGTCGATCTCGACGTGCTTCTGCATGCCCTTGATGAGATTTTCCTGGAGCGCGTCGAGCGCGATGGTCTCGTCGGCGATCTCGCGCAAGGCGACGACCGGATTCTTGTCGTTGTCGCGGTCGACGGTAAGCTGACCGCCGCCGGTGATGTCGCGCGCCCGCTGCGCCGACAGCAGCACCAGCTCGAAGCGGTTCGGAACCTTCAGAATGCAGTCTTCGACCGTGACACGCGCCATGGACCTAATTCTCCGGGAATCGGTTTAAGTCGTTCAATATATGGGCCCTGCTGCTGCACTGCAACAGGCCTCTACGGCGTCAGCCCGCAAGCGCCAGGGCCGCCGCGTTGGGGGCCGGCTGGCGGCTCCGATTACCCATGGCGCGGCAGCAGATTTCCTCGAAAATGCGGGCCACGCGCCGGGTCGAAAAGCGCTTCAGGATGAAGTCATAGGCCTCCTCGGCCATGGCGCCGCCTTGTCCCGGATCGGCAAGAAGACCAAGGATTTCCTGGGCAAACGCCTCGGGCGTCTCGGCCAGGCGGTAATGGCGGCCCGGCTCGAGCGGCAGGCCTTCGACGCCGATGGCGGTAGAAACCACCGGCCGGCGCATGGCCATCGCCTCGTAGATCTTGATGCGGGTGCCGCCGCCGACCCGCAGCGGCACGATATAGGCATCGGCCGCGCGGACGAAGGGCCGGATGTCGTCCACCAAACCGGTGAAGCGCCAGTTGAGACCGTGCGACGCCTCGATCAGGCGCGCGGGCGGATTACGGCCGACCACGGTGAGACGGGCCGCAGGACGCGCTGCCGCGATCAAGGGCCAAATCGCCGCGCGGAAATACTGCATGGCGTCGATATTGGCGGGCCAGTCCATCGAGCCGGTAAAGACGATTTCGCCGCCGAGCGCCGGAACGTCGGATCGGACCGGCTCGCCGGCGCCGAAATATTCGAGATCGACGCCGGTTGGGATCGTTTCGCCGCCGCGCACGCCGTAATTTTCCACGAAGAAAGCCAGATCGCGCTCGGAGACGGCGATGACCTTGCCGAAGGCGGGAAGATGACGTCCCTCGAAAGCGGTCATCTTGCGGTATTGCGAACGCCAGATCGCGCGCGTCAGCCCGTGGCGGGCATGCAGGGCGTGGCGAGCGAAAATCTCGGCCTCGACATTGTGGGTGAACATGACTGAGGCGCGCGGCAGGCGATCGAGCAGCACCGCCGCGTGGACGAAATCGGCGACGACGACATCGAAATCCTCGGCCAGCAATCGGGCAATTGCTTCCTGGCCCACGCGCGAGCGATCCAGCGCCGCCGACAACGGCTCGGAGGACAGCATCGCGGCAACGCGGCGCAGGCGACCCGCACGCGTCGCGGGCCACGCCACATAGCGATCGCAGATTTCGGCGAGCGGCGCCGCGAAGCGCTGCGCTTCGTCACCCTGCGCCGCCGAAGCCAGGGTGATGTCAAACAAGCCGCCCTTCATACCGCGCAGGATTCCGGTGCTGCGAATCTTGCCGCCGGCATCGGCAGGAAACAGAAATTGCGGCGAAATAAACAACAGGCGGGGGCGGCGTTCCATCGGACCGTCCATCAGCAGAGCGATTGATATTGCGCGTCCGGCAGCGCCGCCAATTCCTTGATGCCGGCGAGATCGAGGATCGGCCGGCCGGCGTGATGCGCTTTCAAATGCCCGATGTCGGCGCGGCTGGCGTGACCGACGACGATCATGCCGGCGCCGTCGAGCGCCGCCGGAAGATCGGGCATCAGCATTCGCTCGAAGTGCGGAATTTCCTGGTCGATGAATTCGCGGTTCTTGCCCAGCAGCTTGCTGGCATGGACGTTGCGGTCGAAGATCGCAAGCTCATAGCCCTTGCCGATCAGGCGCTCGGCCAAATAGACGAAAGGCGAATGGCGCAGATCGTCGGTGCCGGGCTTGAAGGCCAGGCCGAGCAGCGCGACTTTACCGCGCTTATGCGCGAGGATCGCGCTCAAGGCGCGATCGATATGCGCCTCGTTGGCCGGCATGACATGCGACAGGAACGGCAGGTCGAGGTCATGCGCCTTGGCGAGCGCGACCAGCGACGCCAAATCCTTCGGCAGGCACGAGCCGCCGAAAGCGAAACCGGGCCGCAGATAGGCCGGAGAGATGTTGAGTTGCCGGTCCTCGCAGAAAACCTTCATCGCCTCCTGCGGATCGATGCCGAGACTCTTCAGCAGTGCGCCCGCCTCGTTGGCGAAGGTGATCTTGACGGCGTGGAAGGCGTTGGAGAGGCATTTGACCGATTCGGCGATCGCCGTGGTGGTGCGGATAAACGGCGCATCGATGCCGCGGTAGAGTTCCTCGATGGCGCGATAGCCTGCCTCGCTCGGACTGCCGGCGATGGTGAAAGGCGGCTGGTGAAAATCCTTGACCGAGCAGCCTTCGCGCAGAAATTCCGGATTGAAGGCCACGGCGAGGCCGTCATCGGCGCGGCGCCCCGAGCGGCTCAACAATTCGGGCAACACGCGCTGCTCGGTCGTGCCCGGCGGCACGGTGCTGCGCAGCACGACGGCGTGCGCGCCGTTCTTGTGGGCGAGCGTGCGTCCAATACCGGATACCACGGCGTCCAGGGCGTCGAGCATCGGCGCTCCGTTGGCGCTCATCGGCGTGCCGACCGAGATCAGCGAAATATCGCTTTGCAGGACAGCCTGGTCCGCGTCGTTCGTGGCGCGCAGCCGGCCGGCCTTGACGCCGGCCAGAACCGCCTCGTCGATGCCTTCCTCGACCACGGGCGACAGGCCACGATTGATCATGTCGATCTTGCGCGGATTGACCTCGACGCCGGTTACGTCGTGGCCGAGCTCGGCGAAACAGGCCGCCGAGACCGTGCCGACATAACCCATGCCGAAAACCGAAATGCGCATGCGAAATCGCCCTGAGCCGCGGGATGCCGGACGGATTAAAGGACGATTTCCTTAAGATCGGATGAGGGCGCGCGGCAGCGAGGCGCCGCGGCGGCAATCGTGGTTAAAAAGAGCCTAACCGGTCAGGCCGAGGGCAGTTCCGAGACGCCGCCATGCGCCGCGGACCAGGATACGGGATCGTTCAGGAATTTCTCGACCTCGCGCATCGTGGCGGCGTCGAAACGGGCCTCGGATTTGGCGATCTTGAGTACGTCCCACCAGGTCGCGAGCGCATGCAGCTCGACGCCGATATCTTTCATGAGCTGCTCGCTCTGCGGGAAAATGCCGTAATGGAAGATGACGAAGGCATGCTCCACGATGGCGCCGGCCTGCCGCAACGCCTTGCAGAAATTCACCTTGCTGCGACCGTCGGTCGTCAAATCCTCGACCAGGAGAGTGCGCGCGTTTTCCCGCACGTCACCTTCGATCTGCGCGTTGCGGCCGAAGCCCTTCGGCTTCTTGCGCACATATTGCATGGGCAGCATCAAACGGTCGGCGATCCAGGCGGCGAAGGGAATGCCCGCGGTCTCGCCGCCGGCAATGACGTCGATCGTCTCGAAGCCGATCTCGCGCAGCACCGTCGAAGTGGCGAACTCGACCAGCGTTTCGCGCACGCGCGGATAGAAGATCAACTTGCGGCAGTCGATGTAGACCGGGCTCGCCCAACCGGAGGTAAAAATATAAGGATTGGTCGAGCTGAAATTGACCGCTCCGACTTCGAGCAGGATGCGCGCGGTGATCTGCTGGATGACTTCGCGGTCGGGAAACGCGGCGACGCCTAGGCTCATGGGAGATTGCTCATGCGTTGCATCCTCGATCCAGGGCGGCGACGCTGTGATGCTTCTGCCCGGAATTGCCGAAAAGCGGCCTAGTGACGCGACTTTTTGGGGCGCGAGAGCGTCGAAGTCAAGCGCCTTTCCGCCGCATCGTCATTCCCGGCGACGCGCGCGACGATCTGGGCGAGCCGCGCGGCCGCACGCGGCCCCTTGAGGGCACGGGTCCAAAGATCGTCCGCGAGCTTGCTGTAGAGCGCGACCGCTTCGGGCGCTGCGGTCACGATGGCAACCCCATAACGGATATTGGGCATTTCACTGATGCGGAAGGGCGTGACCGCCAGCGTCGTCTCCTTCCTGCCCTGAAACAGCTGGAAAGCCATGTTCGGCAGGATTTCGTCGATCAGAACCACCTCGACATTCATCGACGGGCTGACGACAAGATCGATGATGTGCTCAACCTCGCGGCGCGCGGCGGCGCGGCGGCGCGCCTGTTCTTCCGGCGCCAGATCCAACCGGCCGATAAGGCCGAGTTGCAGAAAGCGCTCGACCTCGGGCGCCGACATCAGGCTGACGATGCGCGGCTGTCGGCCGGCCGCCTTGCGTTCGCGCAGGATTGCCATGACCGTGTCGATCTCGGCAAGCGCCTGCAGGCGCGAACCATCCTCCGGCACCGCCTCAACCAGCATCTGCCGCAGGTGGCCGCCGTATTCGGGAGTCGTGATGAGAAAGGAAATCGGCATGAAGCGGGCGATGATCTGATCCGCGCCCGCCTCGAGCTGCCGCATGCGCTCGAAATAGCCGCCGGCCTTGGGATAGTACTCGACGCCAACGCCGAGCAGCGACGCGACGGATGTGTTGAGCACCTGGGCCAAGGCGTCGAGCGTCTCGATCTTGACGATCTCGCCGTCTTCCAGGCGGTAGAGCGCGGAGCGCGAAATGCTGAGACGTCGTGCGATCTCGTCCGCCTTGAGACCGCTGCCCAGTCGGTAGGCCTTGAGTCGGCGCCCGATCTCCTTGCGGCGTAAATCCACGCTTGCCCCCTCGCCCGATTTTCAGATGGTTGTAATTGGCGAAGGCAGGCTAATGCAATCGCGGCGTGCGGGCGTTCAGGCGCCTTCGACGATGGCGTGATACAGCAGGTCGGCGCCCTTGATGAAATCGTCGAGCGCCATGGCTTCCTGTGGATTGTGCGAGCCATGCTCGTTGCGCACGAAGATCATCGCCGCGGGCACGCCCTCATTGGCGAAGATCGCTGCGTCGTGGCCGGCCCCCGACGGCAGCGCCTCGGCCGGCAGGCCGAGGCGCCTGGAAAGGTGCAGCAGGCGCTCGACCCAGGCCTCGCTCATGCGCGCGGGCTTGGTGTCGAGCCGGCGATCGAAGCGGAATTCGACCTTGCGCTTCGCGCCGATGGTCCGGCATTCCGTCCGCATCAGATGATAGAACGCCTCGAGCGTGTCACTGCTCTGGCTACGCACCTCGAAGCTGAACCGGACCTCGCCCGGCACGCGAGACATGGCGTGCTCCGCGGGATTGGTGGAGATCATGCCGGCGGTGACGACGAGATCGAGCCCACGCTCGAGCAGGATCTGCCAATGCTCGTCGAGATGCGTGATGAGCTCGGCGACGGCGAAGACCGCGTCGCGCCGGAGCCAGCGCGGCACCGCGCCGGAATGCGCCGCCTCGCCGATGCAATGGATTTCCTTGTGCCGGATGTTGCCGCGAATGCCGGTCACCACGGCCGTCGGGAAGCCGCGCGCGACCATGACCGGCCCCTGCTCGATATGGAGTTCGAGATAAGCCGCGAGCGAGGCGGGATCGAGCAGTTTCTCGCCGCGCGCGATGCGGGCGACATTGGCGCCGCGCGCGCGCATCGCCTCACCCAGCGTGCCGTTGCCGCTGCGATGCTTCAGCGCCAGATCGGTCTCCGACAGTTCGCCGAACAGCGCATAAGAACCGACGCAGGTCTTGCCGTACCAGGCGCTCTCCTCGCCGCGCAGCGCGAGAAGCCTGACCGTGCGCGACGGCACGACGCCCGCGCTCTTGAGCCGCAGCAGACAGAGCAAGCCCGCGACCACGCCGGCGGCGCCGTCGTAATTGCCGCCTTGCGGCACGGAATCGAGATGCGAGCCGACCGCGATGAAGGGCTTGTCGCCGTCGCGGCCGGGCAGCGTCACGACCAAATTGGCGGCGGCGTCGTAGCCGGTCTCGAGCCCGGCGCGCTCGGCCGTCGCCTTGACGATCTCCATCGCCCGCTGCTCGCCGGGGCCGTAGCTCTCGCGGCTCACGCCCACCGTATCGGCGGTGGCGCGACCGATCTCGTCGAAGAGCGCTTCCGCGACCGCCCGCGGATCGAAAATCGGCGAGGAATTCTGGGCGACCAGCTTCATCCGGCCGCTCCCGCCCATTCGACGTCGGTCTCGTCGGCCCCGCCGCGGATCAGCGCGCCGGTCAAATCGCCGACCCGCCCGAAGCCCCGCTTGCCGCAGAAACGCTCCAGGCCGTCGAGCACGTTGATCAGCGAATTCGGATGCACGAAGGTCGCGGTGCCGATCTGCACCGCGCGAGCGCCGGCCAGCAGATATTGGACCGCGTCTTCCGCCGTCGCGATGCCGCCGCAGCCGACGATGCCGATCTTGACCGCGCGCGCACATTGATAAACCTGGCGCAGGATCACCGGCTTTATCGCCGGGCCGGAAAGCCCTCCGGTCACGCTGCCCAAAGTCGGGCGAAAGGTATCCACGTCGATCGACATCGCCAGGATGGTATTGGCGACGACGACAGCATCGCCGCCGGCGGCTTCGGCGGCGCGCGCCACGTCGGCGATATCGCCGGTATTGGGCGTGAGCTTGGCCCAGAGCGGCAGCTTGGTCGCCGCGCGCAGGCGCTTCATCACCGCCTCGGTCGAATGCGCCGTCATGGCGAAGGCGCGGCCGTCCTCCTCGAGATTGGGGCAGGAGATGTTGGCCTCGATGGCGGCGACACCCGGCACGCTCAGCTCGGCGGCAAGGCTGGCGAAGCCGTCGGCGGTCGGTGCCGAGAGACTGGCGATCAGCGGCGGCGTGAACTGCCGGTAGAAGGGCAGCGTTTCCTTGAAGAAATAATCGACGCCCTTCGACGGGATGCCGATGGAATTCAACATGCCACCCGCGGTTTCGGCGACGCGCGGCGTTGGATTGCCGGCGCGCAGCTCGCGGGTCACCGTCTTGATGACGAAGGCGCCGAGCCGGTTGAAATCGATGATTCGCGCCAGCCCCTCGGCGAAAGTGCCCGATGCAGGCATCACCGGATTAGCGAGGCGCAATCCGCCGATCTCCACGGCGAGGTCTACCACGACAGCGGCTCCTGCAGATCAAAGACGGGGCCGTCCCAACAAACGCGCCGATGCTCAACTTCGCTCCCGGCGCGGAATTCGCGCACGCAGCAGAAGCACATGCCAAGGCCGCAGGCCATCTGCTGCTCGAGCGCCACCTGCCCCGGAATGCGAAGCTCGCGCCCGAGCCGCTGCGTCAGCAGCATCAGCCGGTTCGAGCCGCAGGTAAAGAAAGCGTCGGCCTTGCCGGCGGCAGCGAGGTCGCGCAACAGTTTCTCGACGGCGGCGATCGCGCTTGTGCCGTCGCTGTCGGCGACGGCGACGACATTCGCGCCGCCCTCGCGGAAGAGGTCTGCCGACATAACGAGATTCGGGCGCCGCGCGCTGAGGATCGCGGTGACGTCGACACCGGCGCGGCGCGCCAGCATGGCGAGCGGCGCCAGGGTCGCGAGGCCCACGCCGCGGCCGAGCACGACGATGTGCCGCCAGCCGGGCTCGAGGGTGAAGCCCTTGCCGAGGGGGCCGACCATGTCCAGCCTGTCGCCCGGCTTCAACGCGCCGAGGCCACGCGTGCCGGCCCCCGTCAGCTTGTAGAGGAACTCGACCTGGCCGCGCTCCGGATCCGCGGCATAGACGCTCATCGGCCGGCGCAGGAAGGGCGCCCCGGCGATCGACACCGGACATAACAGATGAAAAAACTGACCGGGCCGCGCATTGGTCGCCGGCGGCTCGGCCGCGACGACGAGATGCATGTATTCGGGATTGACCGCGCGGTTCGACACCACCGGAACCGCCCGCTCGGCGACCGGAAAAGATCCGACCGTGACCCCAATCGCATCCATCGTCCAAATCTATTCCGCGACCCTGCCGGAATCCTTAACGCGGGTGCCGCCCCGTGACGGCCCCCGCAAAAGCCCGCCGGCGCCGCTATTCGAGCGGAACGCCCTTGCGCTCGGGAATAAGGAACATGGTCGCCAGCAGCTCGATCATATAGATGACCGCCAGCAAAGCGATCGCCGTCGGGAAGGAATATTTAGCGGCAAGGATCGGTACCACGAACGGGCCGAACCCGCCGACGCCGCGTCCCAGATTGAACAGTACGTTCTGCGCCGTGGCGCGCGCCGCCGTCGGATAAAGCTCCGACATTAGCGCACCCAACCCGCCGAGCATGCCGTTGATGAAGAATCCCATCACCGCGCCGCCAACCAGCAACGCATAGGGCGTGGTCAGCTGCGAGAACACCACGACCATGACCGCGGCGCCGACTTGCCAGAACATGAACACCGGCCGGCGCCCGAAACGGTCGGCGGCAACGCCGAACATCCAGATGCCCAAGGCCATGCCGAGAATGGTAACCGCCGTCCAGACGGCGGATTGCATGAGCGGAAACTTGAACTGGCTGTTGAGATAGGAGGGCAGCCAGATCATCACGCCGTAATAACCGAAATTCTGCACCGCACAGAGAATGAACATCCCGATGCTGATCTTGGTTGTCGCGGCGTCCTTGACCAGAAGCCCGAGCGGAAAGCGCTGCTTCGCATGCCGTGCCACGAAAATTTCCGGCTCGCCGATCACACGGCGGACGATGAAGGCGACCACTGCCGGCAGAATCCCGACGAGGAACATGCCGCGCCAGCCGATGATCGGCAGCAGCAGCGGGGTAACCAAGGCGGCCGCCAGTACTCCCGACTGCCAACCGAGACCGACATAGGACGAGACGCGTGCGCGCTTCGATGCCGGCCATGCTTCCGCCGCGAGCGCCATGCCGATGCCGAACTCGCCGCCGAGCCCGAGGCCGGCGATGGTCCGATAAATCACCAGATCCCAGTAACCCTGCGCTACCGCGCACAGCCCGGTGAACGCGGCGAAGAGCAGGATGGTCCAGGTCAGCACGCGAACGCGACCGAAATAATCGCTCAGAATGCCGAAGACGATGCCGCCGGTCACCGCGCCAAGCAGCGTCCAGGTGAACAGCGACCCGGCCTCGGGCGGAGTGAAATGAAGGTCGGCCGAGATGGCACGCAGGATGAACCCCAGGACCAGCAGGTCGAAGCCGTCCATGGCGTAACCGATCGCCGAGGCGAAGAGCGCCTTCTTGGCGTAGGGGGTCGGCTGGTCAGAAACCGCGCCGGCAGCGGCGGTGCGCGATGAAAGGGACATAAGGCCTCCGCGATTTCCAGATCGGCCCTGTCGCCGATTTTCGGCGAATTGGCTTGTCTTGATTTCTAGACGTGCGGGAGGGGCGAGTCAATTCGCCTATACCGGAAGCGGTTTCGCACCGTGGTCCGCAGGCAGACCGGCGGCCAGTTCCCGCGCGGTCGCCTTGAGCAGCGGGTGGCGCCATGCCGGGGCGATCTCGGCGAGCGGCAGGAGCACGAAGGCGCGCTCGTGCATTCGCGGGTGGGGCAACAGGGGCGCCGTGTCGCGCACCAGATCGTGATAGGCCAGCAAATCGAGATCGAGCGGCCGCGCCGCGTTGCGCTCGCGGCGCACCCGCCCGAAACGCACCTCGATACGATGGAGTAAAGCCAGCAATTCTTCCGGATCGAGCAGGGTATCGATGGCGACGACTGCGTTCACGAACCATGGCTGGTCGGAAGCGGGCACTGGCGCCGAGGCGTAAAAGCGCGATTGCGCCTTAATAATGCCGCCTTCCCGTGCAATTTGCACGAGTGCCGCTTCCAGGGTCGCACGCGGCGGCCCCACGGCGCTCGGCTCGTTCGCGCCGAGCGCGACGAAAATCACGGCAGCCCCCGGGCGCGAAGACTTGACGCGGGCCGCGCCGCGGCTGTCAAATGAACCGATAAAGTCACGTGCTTTTTTCGTGTTGGCATTGGTGGAGCGTGAAATGACATTTTATCCCGAAGAAAGAATTGCATTGTTTATCGACGGCGCCAACCTTCACGCCGCCGCCCGGTCGCTGGGTTTCGATATCGACTATAAGCGATTGTTGGGATTGTTCGGCGAGAAGGGCCGTCTCATCCGGTCCTTCTACTATACCGCGCTGATCGAGGATCAGGATTACTCGCCGCTGCGCCCGTTGGTCGATTGGCTCGACTACAACGGCTACACCATGGTGACGAAGCCGACCAAGGAATACACCGACGCCATGGGACGCCGGAAGGTCAAGGGCAACATGGACATCGAGCTCGCCATCGACGTGATGGAGATGGCGCAATATCTCGACCACATCGTGTTGTTCTCCGGTGATGGCGATTTCCGCCGGCTGGTGGACGCCGTTCAACGCAAGGGCGTGCGGGTGACGGTGGTCTCGACCATTCGCTCCACGCCGCCGATGGTGGCGGACGAGCTGCGCCGGCAGGCCGACGTCTTTGTCGAGCTGCAGGATTTGGCGCCGCAAATCATGCGCCATCGCGACGAAGCCGCCGCACGGCCGACGCACGCCGCGCAGATGTCCGACAGCGACGCCTGAGCGGCGGATCGAACGAAGCGTGACGGTCCAACCCGGGCGTGACTGCCCGCTCTGTCCTCGTCTTGCCGCGTTCCGCGCGGCGGAGCGCGAGACCAATCCGTCCTGGCACAATGCGCCGGTGCCATCCTTCGGCGCGCTCGATGCGCGCCTGCTGATCGTGGGATTGGCGCCCGGCCTCAAAGGCGCCAATCGCACCGGCCGACCGTTCACCGGCGATTATGCCGGCGTGCTGCTCTATGGAACGCTCAAGAAGTTCGGCTTCGCCACGGGCGAATACGCCGAGCGCGCGGATGACGGGCTGCGGCTCGTCGATTGCCGGATCACCAACGCGGTGCGTTGCGTGCCGCCGCAGAACAAGCCCGAGACCGACGAGATCCGAACCTGCGGCGCCTTCCTGGCGACGGAACTTGCAGCCATGCCGGGCCTGCGGATCGTGGTCGCGTTGGGCCAGATCGCGCATCAAGCGACGCTGGCGGCGCTCAAGCAAAAGCGGTCGCAATTCCCCTTCGCCCATGGCGCGTTTCATATCCTGCCCGGCGGGCCGGCCCTGGCCGACAGCTATCATTGCTCGCGCTACAACACCAACACCCGGGTTCTGACAACCGAGATGTTCGAGAACGTCTTTGCCGCGGTGAAACGGCGTCTCGCCTAGCTTGAGTGGAGCCGAGCGGTGTCCTAGAATTAAGACGTATGCGTAAGATCCTGGTCAGCACCTGCCTCCTCGGCCAAAGCGTCGTAGGCTACCGCGTCCGTTATAATGACGGCGACGTGCCCTGTGCCGATCCGCGTTTCACCCGCTGGCGCCAGGAAGGCCGCTTCGTCCATATCTGCCCGGAAATGAGCGGCGGCCTGCCGACGCCGCGGCCCCGCGCCCATGTCGCCGGCGACCGCGTCTTCACCGAGATCGGCACCGACGTGACCGCGGAATACGAGCGCGGCGCGCAGGCGGCGCTGGCGCTGGTCAATCGACACGGCATCAAGCTGGCGATCCTCAAGCAGGGCAGCCCGTCCTGCGGTTCGCGCGTCATCTTCAGCGCCTATTTCAAGGAACAGATGCCGGGACAAGGCCGCACCGCCGCGCTGCTGACGGCGAACGGCGTCAAGATCTTCGACGAGAATCAACTCGACGCGCTCGAACACGAGCTTGCGCGAAACGACGCCTGACGCTCAGCCCCGATCGCGCAGCAGACGCCCGCGCTGCCGTTCCCAATCGCGTTTCTTTTCGTCCTCGCGCTTATCCGCCTTGCGCTTGCCGCGGGCGAGGCCGAGCTCGAGTTTCGCCTTGCCGTGATCGTTGAAGTAGATGGCCAGCGGAATGAGCGTCATCCCGTCGCGCTTAATCGAGCCGAGCAATTTGGCGATCTCGCGCTTGCGCAGCAAAAGCTTGCGTGGCCGGCGCGGCTCGTGATTGACGCGCGCCGAGGGATATTCCGGAAAATGCGCGTTGACCAGAAAGATCGTGCCGTCGCGTTCGGACGCATAAGCCTCGGCGATGCTGGCGAGGCCGCCGCGCAGCACTTTCACTTCGGTCCCGGCCAGCATCATGCCGGCTTCGATCGATTCCTCGATTTTGTAGTCGTGACGCGCGCGCCGGTTGAGCGCGACGTATTTCTCGTCGCCGCGCAACGCCATGACAGGCCGTTCAGTTCAACAGGCCGGCAGAGCGCATCGCGCTTTTGACCCGGCTCTGCGCCTCGGGCGACGCGGAAACCAGCGGCAGCCGCACGTCCGGGGTCGATTTCTCGAGCAGCGAGGCTGCATATTTCACCGGCGCCGGGCTGCTCTCGCAGAACAGCGCCTCATGCAGCGGCCCCAGCCGCGCGTTGATCTTCATCGCCGTCTTGCCGTCGCCGCGCTGCCAGGCCTCGTGCATCTCGGCGCAAGCGCGCGGCGCCACGTTGGCGGTGACCGAAATGCAGCCGTCGCCACCCTGGGCGAGGAAGGCGAGCGCTGTCGCATCCTCGCCCGAGAGCATGCAAAACTCGTCGCCCATCATCTCGCGGGTCTTCAGCGGCCGTGCCAGATCGTTGGTCGCATCCTTGCAGCCGACGATGCGCGGCAGCTTCGCCAGGCGCGTCATGGTGGGGACGCTCATATCGACCACCGAGCGGCCGGGGATGTTGTAGATGAGGATCGGCAAATCCACCGCATCGTGGATCGCCTTGTAATGCTGATAGAGCCCTTCCTGGCTTGGCTTATTGTAATAGGGCGTCACCACCAGCGCGGCGGCGGCGCCGGCCGCCTTGGCGTGCTGCGTCAGCTCGATCGCTTCCGCGGTCGAGTTCGACCCGGTGCCGGCGATAACCGGGACACGCCCCTTCGCCGCCTCGACGCACAACTCGACGACGCGTTTATGCTCGTCGTGGCTCAGCGTCGGCGATTCGCCCGTCGTGCCGCACGGCACCACGCCCTTCGTGCCTTGGCCGATCTGCCAATCGACGAAGCTCTGGAATCCCTTCTCGTCCACCGCGCCATTCTTGAAAGGCGTGATGAGCGCGACCAAAGATCCCTTGAACATGCCAACCTCCCGGGGAAGACCCCCGCTTCGTCGCACGATAACCCTCGCCGCTGCCCCAGGGCAACCATTGGCCTGACAGAGTGGCCCCTGGCCACTAATATGGCCTCATCGCGCGTCCGCGGGACGCGGCGAGGGAGAGATATTTTGACCGGGCGGGTTGCCGGCTTTCTGCTGATTGTTGTGGTCGGGCTCGGCGCCGCCTTGCATCCGGCGTGGGCGCTCACCGAGAGCGACCGCAAAGCCTATCGCGCCGCCTTCGTCGCGGCCCAGAAAGGCGACATGAAGGCCGCGGCGCGCGAGGCGGCCACGGCGCATGACCGTCTGCCGGCCGAGGCGCTGCATTGGTTTTCGCTGATCCATGCCGGCAACGGCGCGAGCTTTGCCGAACTCGCCCAGTTCATAACCGCGCACCCCGATTGGCCGAACCAGCAGGCGCTCGAGCAACGCGCCGAGGAAGCGATGAGCGGCGTATCCGACAGCACCGCGGAGGATTGGTTCTCCCGACATCCGCCGCTGACGGTAACCGGCAAGCTGCGTGAGGCCGATCTTTGGCGTGCGAGCGGCCGCGTCAAAGAGGCGGATGAACTCATCCGGGACGTCTGGGTCAATGGCGATTTTTCGGCTTTCGACGAGACATCAATGCTGCAGCGCTACGTCGGGGTGCTCGGCATCGAGGACAACGAAAAGCGCATGACGCGGCTGCTCTGGTCCGATCAGACGGCGGCGTCGCGGCGCATGCTGCCGCTGGTCGGAACGACGGCACGCGGCATTGCCGAAGCGCGCCTCGCGCTCGCCGCGATGAACGGCGACGCCGAGGCGATGGTCGCCCGCCTACCGCAGAATCTGCAGAGCGATCTGGGGCTGCTTTACGACCGGGTTCGCTGGCGCCGCCGCAATAACATGGATGACGGCGCCATCGACCTGCTCGCGGTGGCGCCGCAGGATCCGGCGCATGCCGCGCAATGGGCGGCCGAGCGGCAGACCATGGCGCGCCGCGCCCTGGTCGCGGGACGCCCCGACATGGCATTGCGCCTGGCCGAGCATCACGACACCACCACAGGCCAGACCTTCGCCGAGCTTGAATTCCTGTCGGGGTGGATCGCGCTGCGGTTCCTCAACAAGCCGGAAGTCGCCTATGAACACTTTGTCCGGCTTTACGACGCGATGAAGTTGCCGATCACGCTCGCGCGCGGCGCCTATTGGGCGGGCCGCGCCGCCGAGGCGATGGGCTATCGCGAGCTCGCGGCCGCTTGGTTCGACACTGCGGCGGAGCGCGTCACGACCTATTACGGCCAGCTTGCCGCCGCGAAACGCAACGCACAGCCGGCCCGATTCCTGACCGAGCCGCGGCCGTCGGCAACGGAGACCGCGGCCTTCAACCAGCGCGAGCTGGTGCGCCTAGCGCGCGATCTCGGCGAAGCGAACGCCGACGACATGGAGCGGCCTTTCATCCACCGGCTCACGGACCTCGCCGAGACGCCGGTCGATTATCTTCTCGTCACGCGGCTGGCGCTCGAGATCGGCCGCGCGGACCTTGCGGTTGACGCGGCGAAGCGCGCCGGCTATCAGGGCGTCAATCTGATCGCGGAAGGCTATCCGATCGCGACTCTGCCGAAGGGCGGCAAGGTCGAAGCGCCGTTGCTGTTGGCGCTGACCCGCCAGGAAAGCGCCTTCGATCATCAGGCGGTCAGCCGGTCGGGTGCGCTCGGGCTGATGCAGCTCATGCCAAAGACCGCGAGCCTCATCGCCAAAGCGTTGAAGATTCCCTTCAACCAGAAGCGGCTCACCCAGGATCGCCAATACAACGTGACGCTCGGCCGGGCCTATCTCGAAAGCCTGCTGGCCGATTTTTCCGGCTCCTATGTCCTTGCCGTCGCCGCCTACAACGCCGGACCGGCTCGGGTGAAGGAATGGCAGCGCGATTACGGCGATCCGCGTTCGGCCAATGTCGACGTGGTGGACTGGATCGAATCCATCCCCTATTACGAGACCCGCAACTATGTGCAGCGCGTCCTTGAAAATCTTCAGATCTACCGCTACCGGCTGGGCGAAACCGGCCTCAGCTTCACCTTGGCCAGCGACCTGAAGCGCTGAACCCGATGGCACATCCCGAACTCGGCCAAACCCAGGCCTGCGTATTCGACGCCTATGGCACGCTGTTCGACGTGGCCGCCGCGGCGCGCCGCTGCGACAGCGAGCTCGGCGGCAAGGCGACCGCCTTCGCCGCGCATTGGCGCACCAAGCAACTCGAATACACTTGGCTCAGGAGCCTGATGGGGCGGCATGCCGATTTCGCCCAGGTGACCGGCGAGGCGCTCGACCATGCGATGGAAACCTTCGGCATTGCCGATCAGGCGCTGCGAACACGATTGCTGGAGCTCTATTTCGTGCTCGACGCCTATCCCGACGCCAAGACGATGCTCCAGGCCCTGAAGCGCGCCAAGCGTCCGGCGGCGATTCTATCGAACGGCGCGCCGAAAATGCTCGAAGCGGCGGTCAAATCCGCCGGCATCGGCGATCTGCTCGGTCACATCATATCGGTCGAGGATGTCGGCATCTTCAAGCCGCATCCGAGCGTCTATGCGCTGGTCGTCGCGCGGCTCAAGCTTCCCGCCGAACGCATCTGCTTCGTCTCGTCGAATGGCTGGGACGCCGCCGGCGCCGCGGTCTTCGGCTTCAAGTCGGTGTGGACCAACCGCGGCGGCCACAAGGCCGAGCGCCTGCCGGGCAAGCCGGCCGCCGAGATGAAGACGCTCGACGATCTGCCAGCGCTTCTCGGGCTCTGACATGCCCGCGCCCGACGCGGACGCGATCCGCGCCGCCGCCGCCCGAATCGCGCCGTTTACCGTCGCGACGCCGCTCCTGTCGTCGCCGCTGCTCGATGCCCGCGCCGGGCTGCGCCTGCTCGTCAAGGCGGAAAGCCTGCAACGCACCGGCTCCTTCAAATGGCGCGGCGCGATAAACGCATTGTTGTCGCTTGACGCGGCGGCGCGACAGCGGGGCGTAGTGGCGTTTTCCTCGGGCAATCATGCGCAAGGCGTGGCCGCGGCGGCGCAGACGCTCGGCATTCGGGCCGTTGTCGTCATGCCGGCGGATGCGCCGGCGATCAAGGCCGCCAATACGCGCGCCTATGGCGCGGAAGTGGTGTTATACGACCGCCACACGGAAAGCCGCGAGGCGATCGCCGAGCGCCTCGCCATCGAGCGAGGCGCGGCGCTGATCCCGCCCTATGACGATGCGCGCATCGTTGCCGGCCAGGCCAGCGTCGGGCTCGAGCTGGCCGCGCAGGCACGGGCAATGGATGTCGCGCTCGACGCAGTGATCGTGCCGTGCAGCGGCGGTGGGCTGCTCGCTGGCGTCGCGCTGGCGCTCCACGAGACCAGCCCCCGCACCAAAATCTACGCGGCAGAGCCCGACGGCTTCGACGACATGCGACGCTCGCTCGCCGCCGGCGTGCGAATTACCAATGACACTGGCGGCCAATCGCTGTGCGATTGCCTGCTGGCACCGATTCCGGGCGAACTGCCTTTCGCCGTCGCCCGGCAGCACGTTGCCGGCAGTATCGTGGTGAGCGACGGTGAAATTTGCCGCGCCATGGCGGCGGCATTCGCCGATCTCAAGCTCGTGCTCGAGCCGGGCGGTGCCGCGGGTTTGGCCGCGGCGCTGGGCGGCACGCTGGCGCGCGGCCACCAGACCATTGCGGTGGTCGCTTCCGGCGGCAATGTCGATCGGGAAACTTTCAGCGCCGCGTTGCGGCGGTCGCCAGCCTGAACCTAGTCAGCGGTGCCGGCGACATCGCCATGCGTGGCGCGGATCTTTTCAAGCTGCTGGCGCATTGGCGGCGAGAGTTGCTTCTGCTCGCTGGTCAGGTCCTCGATGGCGTCGACGCGGCGGCTGTAGCCCTCATAGGCCGCCCCCGGTTCCATCCGCATCGAGACATAGACGATGTCGGCGGTAACCGCCGCGGTCTTGCCGAGAACGAGGCTCACGGCCGACAGCCGGCCGGACAGTGTGCCGTTGATGATGGCGCTTTCGGCCTCGACCGTGCCGGTGATCGTGCCGCCCTCGCCGAGGGTCAGCTTGCGGGCGACGATGTTACCCGAATGATGGCCGAGGATATGAACCTCGCCTTCGCTGACGATATCGCCCTCGATGCTCATGCCGGCACTCAGGATCGAAGGCACCCGCCGCCCATTGTCCGATGCATTCGACATGGCCGCTTGTTCCTTACCTCGTGCTCGCTTGAACCACATTCTTACCTGCCTCGAGGAACCTCGCCGGATCGGCGGGCCGGCCATCGACCAGAACTTCGTAGTGCAAATGGGGACCGGTGCTGCGGCCGGTGCTGCCGAGCTCGCCAACCTGCTGATGCGTCCCGACATGCTGGCCCCGCGCGACGAGAATACGGTGGAGATGGGCGTAGCGCGTCACCATGCCGTGGCCATGATCGATCTCGACGACGCGGCCATAGGCGCCCTTGACGCCGGTGAAGGCGACGACGCCGGGACCGGTGCTATAGACCGCCGAAAGATAAGGAGCGCCGAGATCCAGGCCGGGATGGAACGCGGCGCGGCCGTTGATCGGATCGCGGCGCGGGCCGAAGGGGCTTTCCACTTCGAATCGGTTCAGCGGCGAAGCCAAGGGCATGGTCTTGACCAACTTCTGCAGCTCGGCCTCGCGGCGCGGATCGACAATCTGGCTCGCGGCACGGTCGAGCGCGATGAACGGACCGCCGCCCTGCGCCGACGGCGCGACGCCGAGATGGCTTAGAATCTTGTCGAGATCGACGCCGGTCGACGCCAGCACGCGTTCGAGCTGGCTTGCCGACGCATTGATCTTCGGCGGGACGGAAGCCATCACCGACGACGCATCCACCAGCGGATCTTGATCTTCGTCGAGCGCGCTCTGCTGCTGCGGCGCAGGCGCGGCCACAGGGGCGCTGCCCAATTGCTCGTTCATGCTCGATTTTTCGCCGCTTTGCGCGCGGACTTTATCGCGCTCGCCGATCGCCTGGCGAAGCTGCTGGTCCTTGCTGTCGGCCAGCGCCTTGAGGAGATCGGCGCGAATCTTCGCAGCCTTGAGATCGGTTTCGACCTGCTGCACATGCTTCAATTGCGCTTGGCGATCCGCATCCGAGCGCTTCAGCTCGCCGCGCAGATCGTCGATCGCCTTCTGCAGCTGCGCGACGTTGCCGTTGCGGGTCGCCATGGCCTGTTCGGCGGCGTGCAGGCGCTGCTCCAGATCGTCGCGCGATTTATCGGAACCCGCGGGCGGCTGCAGCTGCGCATTGGCGAGGCCCGCGAGCTTGGCGGCCTCATCGTCGTAGCGCGTCTTCAGCGCGTTATATTGATCGTTGAGTTCGGCGAGCTGGCGATTGAGCTCGTCCTGCGAGGCGGCGAGCGCGGTTGCGGGCGTTGCAACGGCGGCGGGCGCGCTCTGCGCCAATTGATCGACCGTGCGCTGCAACGTGAAATAGCCGACGGTGAGAAAGCTCACCCCGGCAAAAGTGGCGATGCCGGCGACAACGAACATCGCTTGCAGCCAAGTCGGCAATGAGACCGAGCGGATGCCGTCATTCGAGCGCAACAACAGCTGCCGCTCGGGAAAAAGACGCCCGCTTAAATTCCGCAATCCAGCGACCAATTGCCCCCCGTACAACCGAATAGAGAGATTCGGCGGTGCGCGTTTTCTTCGTGAAGCATCGCACCTGGGACCGGCCCTACAGGAACCGGCCAGCGACGGGAAACACGACTTTTGCCGTGTCCGTCCGCCGGTCTATGCCGGCTTGACGATGCGGGCCTTCAAGGCACCGCAAGCCATTCGCTCGGGAAAAGCTACCGATTCACTCCCTATTAGGCAAGGGGTTTCGCCCCAATGTCGCCGCATTTTACACTTGTCACAGTGCTGTAACCGCAGCGCGCTGAGGAAAAATCCCTACCGGCTGGCGATCTGGGCAACCATGGGGCTGGGGATAAGCGGGTTGGGCAGATGGAGCCACCATCCCGTCTCATTGATCGAATAATAGGCCCGGTAATCAGCGGCGGCGGCGGCCGGCACGACTTGCGCGATCAAATTGTCGAGCATCAACGTTTCGCCATCGAGCTCGACGACGAGAACCGCGTGGTCAACCTGGCGGCGCACATCGCGCAGCACGACCAGCCGCATCCGGTCGTTGGCGATGCCGAGCTCCCGCAGCAGCAAAAATTTGGCGATGGCGTAATCCTGGCATTGGCCGTTGCGGCGGATGAATTCGAACGGCGTCTCCCAATGCGTCGGGTCGTTCCAATTGGCCTGCGCCGAGACATAAGGATGCGCATTGATCGCGGCGTTCGCTGCTTCGATCTGCTGCCGCAGCGGCAGGGCGCGGAGCCGGGCGACGAGTTTGGTCCAATCGGACGGCGCGCAAGGGGCGACATCGATTTCGCTCGCCACGCAGGATTCGGCGGCATCCTCCCGCTCCGCCTGCCAACGCGCGAGCAATTCCGTCCAGCGCGAGAATTGCATCAGATTCGCCGAGTGAATTTCGTGGTTTCCGAAGAGCCGCGATGGCGCGGCCTGCATCAAGGACAGCACGGCGATCTGCTCGGCCGGCACTTCGGCGGCAGATCCCAGGCACAACAGGGCGGCCAGACACAGGGCCGCGCCTTTTCCGCGCAATTGCGGCACGCCTCACCTCGTTCGGTAGCCCCGCTATCCCCGAGTTGAAGAGCCCGGGGACCGGTGGCTTTGCGTCGCCGGGTCGCCCCGGTTTTGCCGTTTCGCGAGGGCGTCCCGCGGACGCCGCCCGATCGAGCGGAAAAAGCTAAAGGGCCGCGCTTAACAGGCGGCTAAAATCCGTCCGGATTTACGTCCGGGCGGCGGGGTCGCTAAAATTTTAGGGATCGGCCGGGGTGTCAGGCGAAGATCGGCAGCACCGGCGCCATCAACAGGGCGGCGACCGCAATCGGTATGCCGTAAGGGATCGGCATTTTCTTATCGGCAAAAGCCGGCAGGCGGCGCAACGTCGCCAGGAGCGTCGTCTGGACCAGCGGATGGCGCAGCATCAGCACCAAAAAAGCGAAGCCGCCGCCAACCAGCGCGGTCAGCGTCAGGAACGACAAGAGCTGACCGAGGCCGAGCCACAGCGCCACCGCTGCCAGCAGCTTGACGTCGCCGCCGCCCATGATGCGCAGTGCGAACAGCACGGCGCTGCCGACGAAGACAAGCACGCCGGCCTCGATGTGCGACAGCCAGTCGACCGGCTGGCCGCCGAGCAGCGCCGCGACGGGAAAGGCCAGCGCCAGCATTGCGGTGAGCCAGTTGGGAATGCGCAGGCTGCGCCAGTCGGTGATGCTGGCCATCACCAGCGGAAAGACGTAGATCGCCAACGCGAACTCGCCGCCGAGATTCAGATGAAGGAGGGCCGCCGCCTGATCCATGGCCGGATCATCGGGCGTGATGGTTAGTAAAGGGTTAAGCGGCGCGCCGACGCGCTCAGCGCTCGGTCAGAGCCCGGTCGCGCGCCTTGAGGATCGGCTTCATCAGATAATCGAGCACCGATTTCTGGCCGGTCAGAATTTCCGCCTGCGCGGTCATGCCCGGCATGATCGGCAACGGGTGGTCCGCCGTGCCGAGATAGTTCTTGTCGGTGCGTAGCGTGATGCGGAAGAAGGTCTCCGGCCGCGGCCCGTCATCGTCCTTGATGGTGTCGGCGCTGATCTGCTCCAGCGTCGCCTTCAACCCGCCGTAGATCGAGAAATCATAGGCCGTAACCTTCACCATCGCGGCCTGCCCCGGGCGGAGGAAGGCAATGTCCGACGGCCGGACCTTGGCCTCGATGAGCAGCGTATCCTCGAGCGGCACGATCTCGATCAGATCCTGGCCGGGGCGGATCACCGCGCCGATGGTGTTGACCTTAATCTCCTTGATGATGCCGCGAACGGGGGAGCGCACTTCGGTGCGCTCGACGCGATCCTTCTCGGTGACGGCCTTTTCCGACAGTGCCGAAAGTTCGGCGGTGCGTTTGTTGAGTTCGGTGCGCGCATCCGAATGAAAGCCCGCGGTTTTCTCGCGCATGTGACCCTGTGCTTCGTCGCGCGCGGCTTCCGCGCGCGGTAGCGTCGCGCGCACCTCGTCGAGCTGGCCGGTCAAATCGCTGACCGTGCGTTCGATCTTGACCAGGTCGAGCTTGGCCGCCGCGCCCTTATCGACCAGGGGCGCGGTGATGTCCCGCTCCTGCTTGGCGAGGACAAGCGAACGCGACAGCGTCTGCTCGCGCGTCTTCAACTCGGCGATTTCCTGCTGGCGCTGGGTCAATTGGTCGTTGAGCGCGCTGATCGCCGATTTGAACTGCGTGATCTGCGAATTGTAGAGTGAGCGCTCGCCATCGAGAACCTGCGGCGCCCCCTGGACGACTTCCGGCGGGAAGACCGGATCCTTGTCCTCGGATTCCGCCGACAGCCGGGCGATCATCGCCTTGAGCGTCAGCGCCTGGGTGCGGCTGTCGCGATAAGCCGCCTGCGCGTTGGTGTTGGCGATGCGCAGGATGACGTCGTTGGCCTGGACGATCTGGCCCTCGTGCACCAGCATCTCGGCCAGAATGCCGCCTTCGAGATTCTGCACCACCTGGATCTTTTGCGATGGGATGACGCGCCCCTCGCCGCGTGTCACTTCGTCGATAACGGCGAAATGCGCCCAGCCGAGAAACAGCGCGACGAAGCCGATGACGCAGACGGTCAGCAGATAGGCGAAGCGGTTGACCTCGCCCTTGAGCGCGGATTCGGTATCGGTGAGGTAGCGCTTCTCGGCGCGGCGGGCGACGTCGCTCATCGAGCGCCTCCCGCAACGCGCAATGCGCCCTCGGCAAGTTTCTCCATTACCTTGTCCCTGGGACCGTCGGCGACGACGCGCCCGCCATCGATGACGATGAGGCGGTCGACCAGCGGCAGCATCGAGGTGCGATGCGTCACCAGCAGCAGCGTCTTGCCCGGGAGGATCGGCTGCATTCGCGCGCGCAGCGTGTTTTCAGCGGTGTTGTCCATGGCGCCGGTGGGCTCGTCCATGATCAGGATGGGTGGATCGAACAACAGCGCGCGGGCGATGGTCACCGCTTCGCGCTGCCCCCCCGAGAGAAAGCGGCCGTGCTCGCCCACCTGCATGTCGAAGCCGTCGGGATGGCGCTTCACGAAATCATCGACGCCGGCGATTGTTGCCGCTTCGAGGATGACGCGGTGGTCGGCATGAGGCGCCGCGAGCGCGATGTTGTCCTTGACCGAGCCGAAGAATAAGAATGCGTCCTGCGGCACATAGCCGAGGTTGCGCCGCAGATCGGCGGGATCGATCTGCCGGATATCCGTGCCGTCGAGCAGGATTGCGCCGCTCGTCGGCTGATAGAGCCCGGCCAACAATCGCGCCAGCGTGCTCTTGCCCGAGCCGATGCGGCCGATGATGCCAACCCGCTCGCCCGGCTCGATGCGGAACGACACGCCGTTTAGTGCGGTGGGGTTATGGCCCGGATAGGCGAAAGCGACGTTGCGAAACTCGATGGCGCCGCCGAGACGCGGACGATGGAGAAAAGTTTTGTCGACTGGCCGGTCGAGCGGCAGATTCATCACCCGATTGAGCGAGGCAAGTGAGACGCTCGACTGGTGGAGCTTCACCAGCAGCGCCGCGATCTGGCTCAAGGGCGACATGGCGCGCGCGGCAAGCAGCGACGCCGCCACCAGCGCGCCGGTGGTGAGCGCGCCTTCGGAAATCTTGAAGACGCCGATGACGACGACGAGAACGCTGACCATGTTCTGCACGAAGAAGGCGGCGTTGACGCCGAGCGTCGACAGGAAGCGCGCCTTCATCGCCGTGCGCGCCGTGGCACCGACGAAGCGCTCCCACAGCCGTTGCGCGCGCCCCTCGGCGCCGGCGATCTTGATGGTGTCGAGCCCTTCCAGCGATTCGACGAGGATGGCGTGCTTCTGGAAGCCTTCGCGCATCGTGCGGCCGATGACCTCGCGCAGCGACATCTGCAGCAGGAATCCGATTGCGAGCAGTACCGGCACGGCGAGCAGCGGCACCAATGCCACGGCCGGCCCCGCGATCAGCGCGATGACGACGATGAACAGCGCGGCGAAAGGCAGATCGGCAACCACGACCAACGTCGAGGACATCACCAATTCGCGCAGGTTTTCGAACTCGCGCAGATTGGCGGCGAGCGCGCCGACCGAGCTGGGCCGCGCGTCGTAGCGCATGCCGATGACATGCGCGAAGATACGGCTCGCCAGCACGACATCGGCATTCTTGCCGGCGGAATCGACGAAATAGCTCCGCGCGGTGCGCAGGATGAAATCGAAGACGAAGACGACGAAGACGCCGCTCGCCAGCACCCACATGGTCTCAACCGCGTTGTTCGGCACGACGCGGTCGTAGATATTCATGACGAAGAGCGGGCTCGCCAGCGTGAAGAGATTGATCACGATCGAGGCCACCGCGGCGTGCAGATAGATCCGCCAGAAGCCCTGCAGCGTGCCCCAGAACCAGGAGCTGCGTGACTTTGGCGCCACGTCTTCGGTACGCGCATCGAAGCGGTACTCGGCGCGGGCGAAGAGGACATGCCCGGCATAGAAAGGCTCGAGCTCGGCGAGCGGCAGGCGCACCGCCTCGCCATTCGTGCCGGGCAGCAGGATGGCCGCCTCGCCGCGATCGAGCGACGACAGCACGCAGGCGCCGCCTTGTTCGAGCAGCAACAGGCACGGCAGGTTTCCCGGCGCGATGGCGGTCAGCTTCTGGCGGCGCCATTCGGCCTGCAGGCCGGCGCGCGAAGCAGCGCGGACAATCAGCTCGGGCGACAGCTGTTCATCGAGGACCGGCAAGCCGGCACGGAGCGCCTCGGCAGAAATCGGCCGCTCAAGCAGGCCGGCAAGGATGGCAAGCGCCGCGAGCAGCGGATCGTTCGCCGCCTCGGGAGCCGCCGGGCGAGCAACCTGGCGCGAGCGCGGCGCGGTGCGGGCCTCGTCGATATCGATGGTCATGGAGTCTTCTCTTCCGTGCGCGCTCGCATGGCGAGGCACGCGATCAGGAATCGCTCGGGCGGAGCGGTCGCCGTGTCGGGGTGCCGGGATCCGCTTCGGGCGGCGGCGGAACGTTGAGCGCCTGCAACAGCTGCCCTTCGATCGCCAGGATCTTGTAGGCCGCGAACACGGCCTG
>DASRKX010000003.1:0-8439 GCA_035648735.1 Allostellaceae bacterium | reverse complement strand
CAGGCCGACGATGACCTGGAGGTTGTTCTTGATCCGATGCGAGATTTCGTTCGTCAGGCTCAGGGCGTCGCGCTCGCGCTGCTTGCGGTCGGTGATGTCCTCGAAGACGAGAAGCATCCGATGGGCATGGTTCCCCGGTTGCGTGATTTTCCGCGCGTTCAAGTTGAAGACCCGGCGGCCGAGGCCCGGAAAAGTATCCTCGATCTCGAAGCTCTCGATCGGCTTGTTTTCCGGCAGCACCTTTTCCATCAAATGGCGCAGCGCCGGCACATCCCATTGGTGCTGGCCCAGCTCGGCAACGCGCCGCCCATGCGTCTCCGCCTCGGTAATCCCGAAGATCGTCAAAAACGCCTTGCTCGCCGTCACGATCGTCATGTCGTCCTCGAGCACGACCAGGGGATCGCGGATCGTGTCGACGATGCTTTGGGTCAGCTGCCAGTTGCGCTTGCTCTCGGCCCGGGCCGCGCGCTCCTCGCTGACATCCTCGATCGCGAGCAGGATGGAGCCGTCTTGGTCGCCGGGGCGGAAAATCTTCCGGGCATTGACCAGCATCGTGCGCCGGCCGATGGTCGGAAAATTATGCTCGACCTCGAAGCCCTCGACCGAGGCGCGATGGGGGATCACGCTCTCGAGCAGGGTGCGCAGCGCGGGGATGTCCCACTGCCTGTTGCCGAGGTCGTAGATATGACAGCCCTCGGTCTCCTCAAGGCTGGTGCGGAAAATCTGGTAGAACGCGCGATTGGCCGATGTGATGTTCAGGTTGCGGTCGAGAATGAGGAGCGCGCTGGGCACCGTCTCGACGATGTCGCTCGCCGCAATGTCGGATACCGCCATTTTTTCCCCTCATCGATTCCACGAATCGAAATTACGCCGCGAGCATACCTACAACAGAGTCTTGGAGCTGGAGTTGCGTGTACGGCTTGGCCAGGAAGTGCTTGCCATCGACGAACAGGGCCTTCATTTTTTCGGTGATGAAATTGCCGGTCGTGTAGAGCACGCGCAATTCCGGCCGCAGCTCGATCGCCTGGCGTGCAAGGTCGCAGCCGCCGAGCACCGCCGTTTTGAGATAGATGTCGGTGAAGAGTGCGTCGATATGTTGCGGGGAACGTAGCAGCGAAAGCCCCTCGTCGACGTCGCTGGCCAAAAGGGTCTCGTGCCCCCAGTCTTGGATCATCATTTCCGCTATGCCGCGGATAAACACATCGTCTTCGACGATCAATATAACGGCCATCAGAACTCTAGAACTTTCCTAGCGCTATCCAGGCACGGGAGTAACCCGCACCGGCAGATAAAGTTCCCCAAGGCTTGGAATTTATTTCCGAGAGAAGCGCTGCGGGGAAATTAACGCTTCCGGCGCTTGGGCTTGCCCTGGGGCTTTACCTTGTCGCGCGCGGCGAGCGCCGCCTGGCGCGCGCTGCGCCACAGCTTCGCCGCGCCCGGCTTGGTCTTCTGCCGCGCGCGGCCCAAGGCCAGTGCTTCGGCCGGCACGTTGTCGGTGATGACGCTGCCGGCGGCGATCATCGCACCCGCGCCGATGGTCACCGGCGCGACCAGCGACGCATTGGTGCCGATGAAGACGCCCTTGCCGATGATGGTGCGGAATTTCTCGATGCCGTCGTAATTGCAGGTGATCGAGCCGGCGCCGATGTTGCTGGCCTCGCCGACGCTGCTGTCGCCGATATAGGCGAGGTGGTTGGCCTTGACGCCCGACGCCAGCTTGGAATTCTTGACCTCGACGAAATTGCCGATATGGACGTTGTCGGAAAGCTGCGCGCCCGGGCGCAGCCGCGCATAGGGGCCGATGATCGCATCGTCGCCGATGATGGCGCCCGCGATGTGGCAGAAGCCGTTGATGGTGACGCGCTCGCCGATCTTCACGCCGGGGCCGAAGATGGTGAAGGGGCCGATGGTCGTGTCCGCGCCGATCTTGGTATCGGCCGAAAAGAACACCGTCTCGGGCGCCACCAGCGTCGCGCCCGCCTCCATCGCGGCATAGCGCAGGCGCTGCTGCATCACCGCTTCGGCGAAGGCGAGTTCGGCGCGGCTGTTGACGCCCAAAAGCTCCTCGGCATTGCCCTCGGCCACGCGACAGGCGAGCCCGCGCGCCCGCGCCAGCGCCACCACGTCGGTCAGGTAATACTCGCCCTTGACGTTGGCCGTGCCGAGCTGCGCCACCAGATCGAACAGAATCGCCGCATTTGCCAGCATGATGCCGGAATTGCACAGCGTCACCGCGCGCTCGGCATCGTTGGCGTCGTTCGCCTCGACGATGCGCGCGAGCGAGCCGTCCGCGGCCAGGATGAGCCGGCCATAGGGTCCGCCCTCGGCGAGCTGCATGCCGAGGACGATTGCTGCCGCTGCGGGATGGCGGCGGCGCGCGTCGAACAGCGGCTTCAGGCTGTCGCGGGTGAGCAGCGGCGCGTCGCCATAGAGCACCAGGACGTCGCCCTTGAAGCGGCCGAGCAGCGGCTTGGCCGCCGCCACCGCGTCGCCGGTGCCGCGCTGCCGGCGTTGGATGATAATATCGGCGGGCGCCACCGCCGCGGCGACCTCGTCCATGCCCGGGGCAACGACGACCGCGGTATGAGTCGGCTTCAAGCCGGCGGCCGCCGCCAGGACATGCGCAATCATCGGCCGCCCGGCCACCTTGTGCAGGACCTTGGGCAGAGCTGACCGCATGCGGGTCCCCTTGCCCGCCGCCAGAATCAGGATTGCGAAAGGAGGATGCGCCATGGGCCTGTAACTCTCACAGCAGCCTATCCCAGGCCAGCAAAAACTTTGACAGGCCGGCACGCGGGGCCTAAATCCAGGCCCTTCCGGGCGCTTAGCTCAGCGGGAGAGCACTGCCTTCACACGGCAGGGGTCGCAGGTTCAATCCCTGCAGCGCCCACCATTCCTTTTCCCGAAACAGGTTAGAGAAAGGTCTCGGCCAGCGCCCAGACCAGCGCCGCGACCGCGCCCACGGCGCAGATGAGCGGGTAGTGCTTCACCTCGATGCCATAGAGTGTGTCGCTCCGCCGCAGCACGACGGTCTGGCCGGTCTTGGGATCGATCAGCTCGCGCGGCGTGTCCTTCAGGCCGAAACGGGCGAGCAGGAAGATTCCGGCCGCCGAGAGCACCAGCCACAGGAAGACGGCCCAACTCCACATGCCGTTGCTGTCGCTGAAGTCGGTATCCGCCGGTAGGAGCATCGCGGCGCCGATCCCCGCGCCTACCGCCGCCGGCAAGATGGCGACGATGATAATGATGAACGCCAAAGCCCCGCGGCCGGTCCAAAAAACGAACATTTTCCGCTCCCCCGTAAATGGCCCCGATGAATACTAATGCGTTTCCCCAACCAAAAACTGTGATCGTCGATTGCCACAGCTAACGGTCGACGGCCTAGGGTGAGTCGGACGCCGGCCCGACCTTCTCGATATCGGCGCTTTGCAGCCGATAGCCGACGCCGGGCTCGGTCCGGATCAGGACCGGCTGGGCCGGATCGCGCTCGATCTTCTGGCGCAGACTGCGCACGAAGACCCGCAGATATTGCGTATCCTCGGTATGGGCCGCCCCCCAGACCTGGGCCAGGATCTGTCGATGCGTCAGCACTCGCCCGGCGTTCTCCACCAGAACCTTCAGGAGCTCGTATTCCTTGGGCGAGAGCTTCAGCTCCGCGCTGCTTCGCTTGACCAGGCGGCGCACCAGATCGACCGTGAGTTCTCCCGCGACGAAGACCGGCGGCTCGCCCTTTGCCTGGAAGCGGTGGCGGATGGCGGTGCGGATGCGCGCCACCAGCTCTTCCATGCCGAAGGGCTTGGTCACGTAATCGTCGGCGCCGAGATCGAGCGCCGCGACCTTGGTCTGCTCGTCGCCGCGCACCGACAGCACGATGATCGGCAGATCCGAGGATTTGCGGATGGTGGCGATGAGGTCGAGCCCGTTCCGGTCGGGCAATCCCAGATCGAGGATGACGATATCCGGCTTGTCGTGCGCCACTGCGGCCAGGGCCTCGGCGCCGGTCGCGGCCTCGACGAGGCGATAGCCCTGCGCCGCCAGACTGGTGCGCAGGAAGCGGCGGATCGGCGGCTCGTCGTCGACGATGAGCACGCAGGCTTCCCTAACCATGTGTGCCGTTCCCCGACGGATTCTCGCCTTCGGCGACGAGAATCTCGATGGTGAAGATGGCGCCCCCGCCATCGCGATTGCCGGCGGCGATGGTGCCGCCCATCGCCTGGACGAAGCCGCGGCAGATAGCGAGGCCGAGCCCGGTGCCGGCGCGCTGCCGGTCCTGCGCATGAACGCGATAGAATTTGTCGAAGATGCGCTCGAGATCGGCGACCGGAATACCCTTTCCCTCGTCCTCGATGCGGAACACGACGGCGGAGCCTTCCCGGCGCGCCGTGACGCCCACCAGAGAGTTCGGCGGTGCGTATTTGGCGGCGTTGTCGAGCAGGTTGAACAGCGCTTGCTCGAACAGCAAGTAATCGAGCCGCAGCATCGGCAGCGCCGGATCGAGGTCGATCGCGACACGATGCTCGGCCAGGATTTTTGCCGCCCGCTGCAGCACCGTCCCGATGATCTCGCCGGCATCGACCATCTCGAGCTTCAATTCGATGACACCGGATTCGAGCCGCGTCATATCGAGCAGATTGCCGATGAATCGATTGAGCCGCTCGGCCTCGGACTGGACCGTCGACATCAGCTCTTCGCGCGCCGCCTTGTCGTAGGAATCGCCATAGCTCCGCAGGCTAGTCATCGAGCCGATGATCGAGGCCAACGGCGTACGCAGATCATGCGAGACCGAGGTCAAGAGCGCGGCGCGCAGCCGCTCGATCTCGGCCAAGCCGCGGGCGCGGTCGATGTCCTCGGCAAGATTGATGCGCTCGATCGCAACCGCAACCTGATCCGCCAGCGCATCGACAAGACGGCGGGTGTCCGGCGTCAGCAGCGGACCCGGCCGGTCGCTATCGATGCCGAGCACGCCGACCGGCCCCCGTCCCGTCCGCAGCGGCAGGAACAGCCGCTTGGCGCCGGGCAGCGTGTCGGCGCCACGTCCGGCCGCGCGATTATGCTCCCAGGTCCAATGGGCCGCCGCCAGATCGGCCTCGTCGAGCGAATCCTCCGGCGGATATCCGGCTCGCACGGCGACGCCGTCGCCCGTCGGCAGCAACAGCACCACGCGCATCGAAACCATCAGCGCGATCTGATAAGCCGTCGCCCAGAGCAAATCCTCGAGCTTGCCGATGCCGGCGAGCTTGCGGCTGAAGGCGAAGAGTTCCTCGGTGGTGCGGGCGCGGCTGCGTGCCGCCACCACCTGGTTGCGCGTGCGCGCGGCGAGATTGCTGGCGATCACCGCGACGAAGAGAAAGAAGAACAGCGCAACCACGTTCTCGGGGTCGGCGATGGTGAAGGTATAGAGAGGCGGCAGGAAAAAGAAATTATAGGCGAGAACGCTGATCGCGCAGGCATAGAGCGACGGCGCCAGCCCGTAGCGGATGGCCGAGATCAGGACCGCGGTGAGAAAAACCAGCGCGATGTTGAGGACGTTGAGATATTGCTGCAGCACGAAGCCGATGCCGAGCGCGCATGCCACGATGCCGGTGGTGAAAAGATAGGGCGCAACGTCGAAGGACGCCGGCGGCGGCGCGGTCTTGATCGTCTTTTCCGGCACGCCGCCTTCGGGCATGCCGGCAATGACATGAACGCTGATATTGCCGGCGCGGCGGACGAGATCGTGAGCCACCGAGCCGTGCAGCATCTCGAACCAGCGCGAGCGTTCCGATTTTCCGATGACGATATGGGTGATGTTGTTGTCACGCGCATAGCTCGAAACGTCTTCGGCAATACGGCCGCCCGGGATGGTGATCGCCTGCCCGCCGAGCTTTTCGGCCAGCCGCAGCCCGTCGGCGATGCGGTCCCGTTCGCGCTCGTCGAGCCGCGCCTCGCGAGCGGTCGCGACATAAAGCGCCGTCCACGGCGCGTGAAAACGGTCGGCGAGGCGCTTGGCATAGCGGATAAGCGCGGCGCAAGCCGGATCCTCGCTGACGCAGACCAGCACCCGATCGCCCGCCGCCCAGGGACCGCTGATGGTGTGCGCCTGCATATAGCTGAGCATCTGCTCGTCGACGCGCTGCGCCGTGCGGCGCAGCGCCAGCTCGCGCAACGCCGTCAGATTGCCGGGCTGGAAGTAATGGCGGACGGCGCGTGCCGCCTGCTCGGGGACGTAGACCTTGCCGTCCTTGAGACGCTGGATCAGGTCGTCGGGCGAAAGATCGACGACCTCGATATCGTCAGCACCGTCGAGCACGCTGTCGGGCAGCGTCTCGCGCACGCGGATGCGGGTGATCTGCGCCACCACGTCGTTGAGGCTTTCGACGTGCTGGATGTTGAGCGTGGTGTAGACGTCGATCCCGGCGACCAGCAACTCCTCGACGTCCAGGTAGCGCTTCGGATGGCGCGCGCCGGGCGCGTTGGTGTGGGCGAGCTCGTCGACCAGCACGAGGCGGGGTTTGCGCGCCAGGACGGCGTCGATATCCATCTCCTCGAGGGTGTGGCCGCGATATTCGATCCGGCGGCGCGGGAGGACTTCGAAGCCCGCCAGTAGCGCCTCGGTTTCCTTGCGGCCGTGGGTCTCGACGATGCCGATGACCAAGTCAACGCCGTCGCGGCGCTTGGCCTGCGCCGCTTGCAGCATTTCATAGGTCTTGCCGACGCCGGGCGCGGCGCCGAGGAATATCTTCAGCCGGCCACGGGTTTCCTTGGCTGCCTGGGCAAGGAGCGCCTCCGGCGAGGGGCGCGAGTCACGCTCGATGCGGTTGGTCGCGACCATTCCCCATTATAGCGCCTGCCCTACTTTCCGCCGAGCGCGTCGAGAGCGAGGTTGAGCGCCAATACGTTGACATGCGGCTCGCCCAGAAAGCCAAGGAAGCGCGGCTGGGTATTGGCCGCGATCAGGGCTTGGATCTGGTCCGGCTTCAGGCCGCGCGCCTTGGCGACGCGGGGCACCTGGAACAGCGCGGCCGCCGGCGTGATGTCCGGATCAAGGCCGCTGGCCGAACTCGTCACCAGATCGGCCGGCACCGGCGCCAAGGGATTTTCCGCCTGGAGCGTGACGGTGTCGTCCTTCACCCGGTCGATCAGCGCCTGGCTGGTCGGCCCCAGATTGGAGCCCGAGGAATTGTCGGCGGCATAGGGCATCGACACGGTCTTGGTCGGATCCTTCGGATCGGGCTCGGTCGTGGCCGACGGCCGGCCGTGGAAATACTTGTCGGTCGCGAAGTTCTGACCGATCAGCGCCGAGCCGATCACCACGCCGTCCTTCTCGATCAGGCTGCCATTCGCCTGATACGGGAAGACGACCTTGGCGATGCCGGTCATCGCCAGCGGGTAGGCCAGGCCCGTGAGGACCGTCATGACGACGATCATCAGGATGGCGGGACGGATTTGCTTGAGCATGGCGAAACTCCTCAGGCCAAGCCGATGGCCGTAACGATCAGGTCGATAAGCTTGATGCCGACGAACGGCACGACGATGCCGCCGACACCGTAGAGCCACAGATTCCGGCGCAGAATGGCGGCCGCGCCGGCCGGGCGATAGCGCACGCCGCGCAGGCTAAGCGGAATCAGCGCAATAATGATAAGCGCGTTGAAGATGATGGCTGAAAGGATGGCGCTTTCCGGATTCCGCAGATGCATCACGTTGAGCATGCCGAGCTGCGGATAGAACGCCACGAACATCGCCGGAATGATCGCGAAATACTTGGCGACATCGTTGGCGATCGAGAAAGTCGTCAGCGCGCCGCGGGTCATCAAAAGCTGCTTGCCGATGGCGACGATCTCGATGAGCTTGGTCGGATCGCTGTCGAGATCGACCATGTTGCCGGCCTCGCGCGCCGCCATGGTGCCGGTGTTCATCGCCACGCCGACATCAGCCTGGGCCAGCGCCGGCGCGTCGTTGGTGCCGTCGCCGCACATGGCGACCAGCTTGCCCTTGCCCTGCTCGTCGCGGATGAGGCGGAGCTTGTCCTCCGGCGTCGCCTGCGCAAGGAAGTCGTCGACTCCGGATTCGGCAGCGATGGCGGCGGCGGTCAGCGGGTTGTCGCCGGTGATCATCACCGTGCGGATGCCCATCTGGCGCAGTTCCGCAAAGCGCTCGCGAATGCCGCCCTTGACGATGTCCTTGAGGCGGATGACGCCGAGCAGCTTTCCGTCGCGCACGACGGCCAGGGGCGTACCGCCCGTCTTGGCGATGCGATCGGCGATCGCGGTGAGCTCGCGCGCGGACGTCTCGGACCGTCCTTTGGCATGGGCCAGGATAGCGTCGACCGCGCCTTTGCGGATGCTCGACCCGTCGAGATCGACGCCGCTCATCCGCGTCTGCGCCGAGAACGGCACGAAGACGGCTTTGAGCGCCGCCATCTCACGCCCGCGGATCGCGTATTTCTCCTTGGCCAGGACG
>DASRKX010000002.1:0-21885 GCA_035648735.1 Allostellaceae bacterium | reverse complement strand
GACCGCCGACGGCGGCACGATCGCGATCTACGCGCTCATCAATCTCGGCGCGGCATTGCGCGTCGCCGCCGGCTGGCTGCCCGGCGAGCCGGGCGCTGCCACCGCGACGGCGGGCGCGATCTGGAGTCTCGGCTTTCTGCTTTTCGCCGCGAAATACGGCCGCTATCTCTTTCAGCCGCGCCTTTAGCCCGAAACGCCCCCTAGCGCGACTGGAAGGCGAGCTTCTCGAAGCTGCGTTCCTTGAGATAGTCGTCGAGGCCCCAGCGTTTCACCTGTTCCATGATCTCGTCGTATTCGGCGCGCGGGATCGGCTCGTAGACGAAGCGCTCGCCGCGGTCGAACTTACTGAAATCCCAGGGGCGGTCCTGGAATTCCGGGGGCACCGCGTGCTTCCACAGCGGCAGATACTTGGCGAGATTCCGGTCCATCGCCTCCTCGGCCTTGACCAGGGCGCGGAAATAGGCGGCGACGGTTTCCTTCTCCGCCTTTTCGGGAACCCACCAGATGGTGTGGAAGGTGTTGTGGATCACCTTGCGCAGGCCGAGCTGCTCGGCCATGGCGATCTGCGGCGGCAGCAGGCTCGCGGCCTCGACCTCCTTGTTGAGGAGCGCCGTGAGGCGCGCGCCGAAGCCGCCGACATTGACCGTCTTGATGTTGGCGAGCGGCATATAGGGCTCGAGCCGCCACGGCACGTTGAAATGGCTGCCGGCGCGCAGGCCGACGCCGATCGGCACGTCCTTCAAATCCTCGGGCTTGCGGATCTTGGAATCGGCGCGGACGAAGATCGCCCAGGACGAGACGCCGTAGGCGTCCGACACGAAGCGGCCCATGCCGGCGCCGGCGTTGCACACGCTGCCCCATTGGCAGGCGCTCTGGATCACGTCGGCGTCGCCCTTTTCATAGGGCTTGTCCTGCGGCCGGCTGAGGTAATCGAGCCCCTTCCAGCTCGACTGCGTGCCGCGAAACGTCTGCCAGTCGAGCTCGACGTCGAGCCCCTCCTGGACGTAGAAGCCCTCCTCCATGGCGACAAAATCGGCGAGGCCCATGCCCTTGGGCGCGATCTTTACCGGCTTGAGGCTCTTAGCCATGCGAGTTCCCCTCCCTGTGCGTTTCACGCGAAAAGCGTCGCCCGGCTGATTCAGACTACGACGCAGCTACGCCGCGCTCCACTCCTCGGCGGAAGCCCCGGCCATCGCCTTGACGCGCGCCTCGTCGGCCGCCAGCTCCTTGGCGGGGCCCGAATAGACCACCGCGCCGTCGTCGAGCACGTAGGCGTGGTCGGCGATCTCGAGACTCATGCGCACGTTTTGCTCCACGAGCAAAACCGAAATCCCCTCCGCCCGCATCTGCGCCACGATGCGGAAGACGTCGCGCACGATCAGCGGCGCCAGGCCCTGGCTCGGCTCGTCGAGAATGAGCAGCTTCGGATTGAGCAGCAACGCGCGGGCGATCGACAGCATCTCCTGCTCGCCGCCCGAGAGCTGGCGGCCGCGATTGGCCTTGCGCTCGGCCAGGCGCGGGAACAGTTCGTAGATGCGCGGAATGGTCCACTTGCCGGGACGCTCCAACGGCACCCGCAGATTCTCGTCAACCGACAGGTTGGCGAAGATGCGTCGCCCCTCCGGCACGTAGCCGACGCCGAGCGCGGCAATCCGGAAGGTCGGCCAGTGCGTGGTTTGGTTGCCGAAAATCTCGATGCGGCCTTCGCGCGCGGGCGTCAGGCCCATCAGGCTCCGCAGCGTCGTGGTCTTGCCGGCGCCGTTGCGCCCGAGCAGCGTGGTGATCTTGCCCTCGGCAACGGCGAGCGACACGCCGTGCAGGATATGGCTCTTGCCGTAATAGGTGTGGAGCCCTTCGGCCTTGAGTGCGTCCGCCATCATGCCGCCTTGCCCAGATAGGCGGCCTGCACCGCCTCGTTGGCGGCGATCTCGGGCGGCGTGCCCTCGGCCAGGAGCGCGCCCTGGTCGAGCACGGTGATGCGGTCGGCGAGATGGAAGACCACGCGCATGTCGTGCTCGATCAGCACGATGGTGAAGGACTTCTCGCGGTGCAGCCGGCGCACCATCTGAGTGATCTCGTAGGTCTCCTGCTCGCCCATGCCGGCGGTGGGCTCGTCCAGCAGCAGCAGGCGCGGCTTCAGGGTCAGCGCCATGGCGATCTCGGCGGCGCGCTGATCGCCATGCGCCAGCTCGCCCACGAGACGCGTGGCCTTGGCCGAAAGCCGGGTCAAATCCAGGATCTCGTCCACGCTGCGCTTCACCGCGGCGATCGCGTTCTTGCCGATCCAGGGGCGCAGGCGATACCCGGCCGCCACCTCGGCGCCGACGCGCAGATTCTCGAACACCGTCAGCTCGGGAAAGATCTCGGTGATCTGGAAGGTGCGCGCCATGCCGCGCGTGACGCGCCGCGCGACCGACAGGCCGGTGACGTCCTCGCCGTCGAAGCTGACGGTGCCGGTGGTGGGCGGAAAGAAGCCGGAGATCAGGTTGAAGAAGGTGGTCTTGCCCGCGCCGTTGGGGCCGATGATGGCGCGGAGCTCGCCCTTGGCCACCTTGAGCGAGACGTCGCGCACCGCGACCAGCGAGCCGAAATGCTTGCTGGCGTGGCTCACCTCCAGCAGGCTCACGCGCGCCTCCGCTGCTGGATGAAGCCCAGAAGCCCGCGCGGGAAGAACAGCACCACCAGCACGAAGAGCAGGCCGATATAGATCTGCCAGTTGATGGTGATGCTCGAGACGTAGTCCTGCAGGACGACGAAGACCACTGCGCCGAGGAGCGGTCCCCAGAAGTTGCGCATGCCGCCCATGACCGCCATCATCACAAAATCGCCCGACTGGCTGTAATGGAGGCCGCGCGGATCGGCGAAGTTGTTGACCAGCGCGTAGAGCGAGCCGGCGAAGGCCATGAAGAAGCAGGACAGGGTGAAAGCGATCCAGATGTGCAGCTCGATGGGAATCCCCAGAAAGCGGGCGCGGCGCTCGTTCTCGCGGATGGCGATCATGGTGCGGCCGAAGGGCGAGCGCAGGATGAACGCCATCGCCGCCGCCGCGCCGGCGAAGCAGAACAGCACGAAGTAATAGAACGCGGTCGAGTTCTGCAGGATATCGATCGTCGTGAAGCCCAGATGCAGCGGCTGGCGGTAGAATGGGCGCAGCCCGTCGTCGCCACCGGTCAGCGAGCTCCACTGGAAGGCGATGTAGTAGAACACCTGGCCGAAGGCGATGGTCACCATGGCGAAATAGACGCCGCGGCGGCGCACGATCAGCGCGCCGAGCAAGCCGCCCAATATGCCGCCGAGCAACGTGCCGGCGAGGATGCCGAGCGGCGTTGAGAGCGCGACGAATTTCAGCAGCAATCCGCAGCCATAGGCGCCGAGCCCGAACCAAGCGGCGTGGCCGAAGGACAGGACGCCGGTGAATCCCAGCAGGAAATTGACCGACATGGCGGCCAGCCCCAGCACCAGCACGCGGGTGCCCAGCGCGGTATAGCCGCCCACCAGCGGCATCCACAGCGGCGCGAGAATGAGCGCCGCCCAGAGCGCGGCGATGATCGCGAGCTTGCGGCCCTGCTCGGCGCTCATGTGAGCATGCCCTCCTCGCCGAACAGGCCGCGCGGCCGGATGAGCAACACCACCGCCATCAGCACGTAGATGACCGCCTCGCTCGCCGCCGGGAAGAACACCGCGGTAACCCCCGAGGCGACGCCGATCAACAAGCCGCCGACCAACGTGCCGCCCAGCGAGCCGACGCCGCCGACGATGATGGCGACGAAGCTCGGCATCAACAGGCCGGCGCCCATGGTCGGCTCAAGCCCCAATTGGCCGCCGGCGAGCACGCCCGAAAGTCCGGCGAGAAAGATGCCGACGCCGAAATTGAGCGTCCGCAGCGCGCGCACATTGATGCCCAGCCCGGCGACCGTCTCGAGATCGAGCGTGCCGGCGCGGATGCGGATGCCGATGCGGGTGAAGCGCAGGAAGCTGAACAGCGTCGCCATGACCAGCGCCACCACCGCGACCATGAACAGCCGGTAGCCGGTGAGGAAGAAGAGCTCGTTGCTCAGCGGTTGCGCCAGGAAGGCCGGAATGGTGAAAGGCTTGCCCTGCGCGCCCCAGATCATACGCGTGCCCTCTTCGAAGATGAAGGCGAGGCCGAAGGTCAGGAGCAGGCTGTAGAGCGGGTCGCGGCCATAGACGCGGCTGATCAGGAAACGTTCGACCGCAACGCCGAGGATCGCGGTGAGGAAGGGCGCGGCAATCAGCGCGCCCCAGAACCCGATATAGGGCTCGAGCGTATAAGCGAGATAGCCGCCGATGACGAGAAAGCCGCCATGCGCGAAGTTGATCACGTTCGAGAGATTGAGAATGAGCGACAGGCCGATCGCCATCAGCACGTAGAACGCGCCGATGATCAGGCCGTTGGTGATGTTGAAGAGGAGAAGCTGAGTCATCCGATCACATAAGAATGACCCCCTCCCGGCCGTCCCCGGAAAACGGGGCCGGCACGGGGAGGGGGCTTGGCGTTAGGCAACCCGTCAGGTTAGGCCGGCCACTTCAGTGTGCAGCCGGTCTCCGTTTCGGGCGGCGAAGTCTTGTCGCCCGCCACGAGGGAATCGACCTGGAACAAATCCTCGGGATCGGACTTGCCCTGCTTCAGCGCCTGACCGACGAAGGACGTGGTCATCAACTGGTGATCGCCCTTGCGGTAGTAGACCTTGTTGGGCTGGAGCTTGACGTCGGCCGGCAGCTCGAAGTCGCCCAGCGCCCTGGCGAGCTTGACGCCGTCGAGCGTCTTCTCGCGGTTGGCGACGAGCGCGTAGGTCATCATCGAGGTGTAGCCGAACCAGGTGCGCGCGGTCGGCACCTTGCCGCCGCTCGCCTTGCGGATGTCGGCGACAAACTTGTCGACACCGGCCACGCCCGGCTGCTTCCAGTACCACTCGAACATCCAGATGCCGACGCGCGCCTCGGGCGGCATGGCCTCGAGCGATTCGAGCTCCTGCTGCAACCCGGCGACGTGGATCTGCTTATCGATGCCGAACTGCACGACCTGCTTCAGGCAATTCACCATGTCGCTGCCCTGCGGCAACACCAAGATCACGTCCGGATTGGCGGCGCGCGCCTTGATGAGATAGGCGGAGAAGTCGGTGGTGCCGAGCGGCGTCAGCTCGTTGCCGGTCATGGTGCCGCCGAATTTCTGGAGATCCGCCGCCGCCGCCTCCTGCAGCGTGTGGCCGAAGGCGTAGTCCGGCGTGATGAAGTGCCACTTCTTGCCGTATTTGTTGAACAGCAGCTCGGAGACCGAATTGGCCTCCATCTTCGTCGTGTTGCACACGCGATAGACGTTCCAATGGCAATCCTTGCCGGTGATGCCGTCGGTGTGCCCGCCGGAGACGACGTGCAGCACGCCCTTCTCGTTCGACACCTGGGCAATGGCTTGCGCGATCCCTGAGTTCACATCCCCAATAAGGAACTGGATGCCGTCGCGCTCGATCAGCTTGCGCGTCTTCTGCACGCCGGTGCCGACGTCGTTGGCCGAATCCTCGACCAGCAGCTCGATCTTGCGGCCGAGCACGCCGCCCTTGCCGTTGATCTGCTCGACGGCCAGCTTGGCGCCGATCAATTCGTTCTGCGCCACCGCGGCGTAGACGCCGGTGAACGGATCGACCATGCCGACCTTGATGGTGTCGGCGGCGCGCGCGGTGATGACGAAGGGCGACGCGAATTGAACGACGCCGGCGGCGGCCGCGGCTTTGATGACCGTGCGGCGACCGATGCCGGCGGAACCTGAACGAATTGTCATGTGTTTCACTCCCTAGCGGTGACCTTTTTATCGGGCGCGGGAGTCAGAGCTTGAGCCGGAATCCGGCCTTTCAGCGCTTCCCCCCGTTTCTTGTTGGGGGCATCATCGACAATGCCGAGCCTATCTTCAAGCCCGATGGTGCCGGACGCGTTCAAGCCGGCGTGGGCCGCCTAAATAACCGGCATCAGCCGCAGGCCTCGGCGATGGCCCAGAATTGAGCGGCGACAAGGCTGGCGCCGCCCACCAGCGCGCCGTCGACATTCGCCACGGCCATCAACTCTTTGGCATTGGCCGGCTTGACCGAGCCGCCATAAAGAATGCGGGCCTCCGCCGACAGCGTTCGCCGGATATGCGCATGAACATCCGCCACCTCGGCAACCGTCGGCGTCCTGCCGCTGCCGATCGCCCAGACCGGCTCATAGGCGACCACCAGATCGGCGCCGGGTAAATCGGGCGGCAGCGACCCTTTGATCTGGCGCGAAATGATGTCGAGCGTCTTGCCGGCGGCGCGCTCGTCCTGGGTCTCGCCGATACAGACGATCGGCACGAGCCTCGCCTGCCTCGCCGCCGCGACCTTGGCGCGGACATCGGAATCCGTCTCGTGATGGTCGGCGCGGCGCTCGGAATGGCCGAGGATGACATAGCGGCAGCCCGCATCCCTCAGCATGGTCGCGCTGAGATCGCCGGTGTGCGCGCCCATTTCGGCGGCGTGGCAATCCTGCGCGCCAAGCATGATGACGCTGCCGGCGAGCGCCTCACCCACCGGAATGAGCAGCGTCGCCGGCGGGCAGATTGCGATTTCGCAGGGCGGCGGGACGGCCCCGACGCGTCCGGCGAGATCGCGGGCCAACGCCACGCCATCGGCCCTGAGGCCGTTCATCTTCCAGTTGCCGGCGACCAGCTTGCGCATCCGGGGCCGCTTTAGCATAGGCCGCGCGAGCCCGCCATAAGCCCGCTTCGCCGTTGCGAGCGCGCCTGCGGCCCACTATCATCCGCGCGCGCTGGAGCCCCGGCCAAACCGGCCGGAGCCAGCGCGCAATTTTCCGAGCCCCGTCTTCATGCTTCAAGCGATCCGCTCCAAGGCCACCTCTCTCGTCGTCAAGATCCTGTTCGCGGTCTTGATCTGCACCTTTGCGATCTGGGGTATCGGCGACATCTTCCGCAACCGCAGCACCGGCGAAACCTGGGTCGCCAAGGTCGGCGGGCTGCAGATTTCCGGCGATCAATTGACCGAGGCGGTGCGCAGCGACATGGAGCGCATGCGCGGCGTGCTCGGCCGGCCGCTGTCGCTCGACGAGGCGAAGCAATTCGGCGTGCTCGACGCATCGCTCCAGCGGCTTATCGAGGCCGACCTCTTGCAGCTCGAAGTGCAGCGTCTCCACCTCGCGGTCGGCGACGAGGCGGTGCGCAAGGCAATCGTCGGCAACCCCGGCTTCCGCGGCGCCGCCGGCACCTTCGACCGCAATGTCTATAACCAGGTGCTCGCCGCCAACCGGATGAGCGAGGGCCAGTACGAAGCGCTGCTGCGCAGCGAGCTGGTGCGCAACGAGCTGACCATCTCGGTGACCGAGGGTGTCACGCCGCCGGCCGAGCTGACCAACGCGCTCTATCGCGCGCAGGCTGAACACCGCATCGCCGACATCGCGACTCTGCCGGCGAGCGCCGCGCCCAATCCGCCGCCGCCCTCCGAACAGGATTTGAGCGCGTTCTACGACAGCCACCCCGACCGCTTCCGCGTGCCGGAGCGGCGCGACTTCACGCTGGCCGTGCTGACCATCGCCGACGTGGCGGCCGGCATCGCCGTGCCGGACGACCGCCTCAAAGAGGAATACCAGTCGCGGCTCGGCGAGTTTCAGAAGCCGGAGCAGCGCCAGTTGCAGCAGATGCTGCTGCCCGACGAGGCGAAAGCGAAGGAAGCGGCGGCGCGGGTCGCGCAGGGCAAGGATTTCGCCGCCGTCGCGAAGCAGCTCGCCAACGCCGATCCGAGCGCGCTCGATCTCGGCTGGGTGCGGCGCGAGGATTTGCCGGCGCCGCTCGCCGACGCCGCCTTTGCCGCCAAGGCTGGCGGCGTGACCGCGCCGGTGCAGACCTCCTTCGGCTGGCACATCCTGCGCGTCGTCGCGGTGAAGCCGGCCGAGACGCAAAGCTTCGACCAGGTGAAGAATCAACTCCGCCAGGATGTCGCGCGCGACATGGCCGGCGACGTCATCGCCAAGACCGCCAACAAGATCGACGACGCCCTGGCCGGCGGTGCGTCGCTCGCCGAGGCGGCAGGTCAGTTCGGCATGAAGATGACGGCCTATAAAGGCATCGACCCGCAAGGCCACGACGCGCAGGACAAGCCGGCGACGCTGCCGAAGCCGACCGATACGGTACTGCACACCGCCTTCGCCACCGACAGCGGCCAGAGCAGCGCGCTCGCCGAGCTCGGCGACGACGGCTACTTCGTGGTTCATGTCGACCAGATCGCGCCCGCCGGCGTGCGGCCGCTGGCCGCGGCGCATGACGAGGCGGCGCGACTGTGGCAGGCCGAGCAACGCGCTCAGGCGCTGGGCAAGCTTGCGGAATCGATCGTGCAGGAAGTCAATGCCGGCCACGCGCTGCGGGAGGTCGCGGCGCAGCACAAGCTGACCGTCACGACCTCGCCGCCCCTGCTGCGCACCGGCGGCGGCAACGTGCCGCCGGCGATCGTCGCCAAGATCTTCGGCTTGACGCAAGGCCACGCCGCGGCGGCGCCGACCGGCGACAGCTATGCCGTGGCGCAGCTGACGCAGATCCAGCCCGCCGATCCGGCCAAGGCCGGCGCGCAGATCGACCAGCTCTCGCATCAATTGGCGCAGCAGATGCAGGGCGAATTCCTCGGCCGGTTCAACGCCGCCCTGAAACGCCGCTACCCCGTCGAGCTCAACCAGGGCAATCTCGACCGCCTGTTCTGAGCGGGAGGAATCGCCCGATGCAGGTTTCGCCCGATCCCGCCGCCTTCACCGCCGCCTATGCCAGGCGCAAGCCGGTGCTGGTGTGGACGACGCTGGTCGGCGATTTGGAAACGCCGGTGTCGGCGATGCTGAAGTTGGCCGACCGGCGGCCGATGAGCTTTCTTTTTGAATCGGTCGAAGGCGGCGCGACGCGCGGACGCTATTCCTTCATCGGCCTCAAGCCCGACCTCATCTGGCGCTGCTTCGGCGGCCGCGCCGAGATCAACCGCCACGCGCGCTCCGCCCCCGACCGCTTCACGGCGGAGAGCCAGGGCGCGCTGGCCTCGCTGAAAAGCCTGATCGCGGAATGCCGCGTCGAGACGCCGGCGCCGCTGCCGCCGATGGCCGCCGGCCTGTTCGGCTATCTGGGTTACGGCACGGTCAATCTCATCGAGCAGATTCCCGACGCCAACCCCGACACGCTCGGCATTCCCGACGGGTTGCTGCTGCGGCCGTCGGTGGTCTGCATCTTCGACAACATCGCCGACCGCTTCACCATCGTCACGCCGGTTTGGCTCGATGCCAACGTCGCGGCGGAGCAGGCCTATCGCCACGCCGGGGAGCGCCTCGCCGACGTGGTCGCCGATTTCGAGCGCAGCCTGCCGCACCGGCGCGAGGCGCCCGAGGCGACGCAGGAGCTGCCCGCGCCGACCGCGAACATGACGCGCGCCGAATGCCTGCACATGGTCGAAACGGCGAAGGAATACATCCGCGCCGGCGAGATCTTCCAGGTCGTGCCGTCGATGCGCCTCGCCGTGCCGTTCAAGCTGCCGCCCCTGGCGCTCTACCGCGCGCTGCGGCGCCTCAACCCGTCGCCCTTCCTATTCTTCCTCGATTTCGGCGGCTTCGCCGTGGTCGGCTCGAGCCCCGAGATCCTGGTGCGGCTGCGCGACGGCGTGGTGACGATCCGGCCGCTGGCCGGCACGCGGCGGCGCGGCAAGGACGCCGAGGAGGACAAGCGCCTCGCCGAGGAGTTGCTCGCCGACCCGAAGGAGCGCGCCGAGCATCTCATGTTGCTCGATCTGGCGCGCAACGACGTCGGCCGCGTCGCGCTCACGGGCACGGTCAAGGTGAAGGAGCAATTCGCCATCGAACGCTACAGCCACGTCATGCACATCAGCAGCCACGTCGAAGGCAGGATCGATCCCCAATACGGTGCGATCGACGCGCTGCTCGCGGGCTTTCCGGCGGGCACGCTGTCGGGCGCGCCGAAGGTGCGGGCGATGCAGCTGATCGACGAGCTCGAGCCGGAGCGACGCAATCTCTATGGCGGCGCCATCGGCTATTTCGCCGGCGACGGCAGCATGGACACCTGCATCGTGCTGCGCACCGCCATCGTCAAGGACGGCCAGATGACGGTGCAGGCCGGCTGCGGCGTGGTTTCCGACAGCGACCCGGCGACGGAATATCAGGAAATCCTCGACAAGGCGCGCGCCCTCTTCCGCGCCGCCGAGGAAGCGGTCAGCTTCGCCAGAAATTAGACCGCGCACATAAAGCAGAAGCCCCGGCGGTGACGCCGGGGCTTCGTGATGTTTGGTTATTATCCTTGATATTACGGCGTGGCGAGGTGCCAGACGCCGCCGACGCCGTCGCCGGTCACGTCGCCGGGCTTGCCGTCCTTGGCGAAGGTGTAGAGCGGCTTGCCCTTGTAGGCCCAGGCCGTCGATTTGTCGTCGCGGGTGACGACCGACCAATTGCCCGACGGCTTGGCGCCGGCGGGTGCCATCAGCGGCGGCCAGTTGGCGGCGCAGCCGCCGTTGCAATTCGACTTGCCGGACTCATCCTTGTCGAAGGTATAGAGCGTCATGCCCTTGCCGTCGGCCAGGGCCTTGCCCTTGGCCGTGTCCATGGCCTTGGCTGGCTCCATCATTTGCGCCTGCGCCGGCACGACGAATGCCAGCGCGGCGATCGCAATGGCCGCGGCGATTGTCTTCAACATGCATGCCTCCTCGGTTGGTGAACCGCGCTATCCCATCACAAAAACAGTTGGCGACAATAAATAAAAAGGCGCGACCGGGCCTTATCTCGCGAATGTGATGCGCCGCGATCAGGCGAGATCGAACAGCAGGATTTCCGCGTCAGATTCCGCGGCGATCTCGATCTTCCTTTCGCCGCCGATCGCCGCGCCGTCGCCTTCCTTGAGCGTTTCGCCGTTCAGCCCGACTTGGCCACGCGCAATCTGCACCCAGGCGTGGCGTCCCGGGCGCGGCTCGAACGCGATGGTGCCGCCTTCCCTCAGCCGCGCCACATGGAGATCGACGTCCTGGTGAATTGTGACGCTGCCGGCGCGCCCGTCGCGCGACGCCACCAGGCGCCAGCGCCCGTCGCTTTCCGCCGCAGGAAAAGCGCGTTGCTCGTAACCGGGCGCCAAGTCTTTCTTCTCCGGCAGCAGCCAGATCTGGAGGAAGTGCACCGGCTCCGCCTTGGAGTGGTTGAACTCGCTGTGCTGGATGCCGGTGCCCGCCGTCATGCGCTGCACCTCGCCGGGGCGGATCACCGCGTTCGTTCCGGTGGTGTCCTTGTGCTCGAGCGCGCCCTCGAGAACGTAGGAGATGATCTCCATGTCCTGGTGGCCGTGCGTCGGAAAGCCGGCGCCGGGGATCACGCGGTCCTCGTTGATGACGCGCAGCGCGCGAAACCCCATCTGCGCCGGATCGTGGTAATGACCGAACGAGAAAGTGTGCCGGCTGTCGAGCCAGCCGGTCTTGGCGCGGCCGCGCTCGTCCCGGTGACGGAGCACGATCATGAGCCGATACCGTCGCGGAATTTCACGGCGGCATGCGTGCCGTCGCAGAACGGCTTGTTCTTGGACGCGCCGCAGCGGCACAGCGTCGCGCGGTTGCGCACCTCGTAGGCGAAACCGTCCGCTTCGGAGATCACGGGGATTCCGCCGCGCAGCCAGAGCGGCCCACTGCATTCCTGCGCCGGGTCCTCGACCACGCCGATCGACACCGGCAATTTGTGCTCGACGGGCTTGCCCGTCGCCTTGTCCCAGGCCACCAGCCGACCGGCCGGGCAATCGTTCACCTGCCGGACGAACAGCGCCCGGGTTCCGGGGTCGTCGGTGCGCGCCACCTGGTTCCACACCTGGCCGTTGGGATCGCAGAAGCGGCCGAAGGCGCAAAGCCCCGCCGCATCCGTGAGCGCCAGGACAGGGCCGTCGAGAATTTTCGCCTGCTCGAGATAGGGCGCGCGGCTGGCGGTCTCGCTGCCGTCGAACCGGGCCCGAAGATGCGCGCCGTCGCAGAACGGCTTCCTCTTCGAGTGGCCGCAACGGCACAGCGCGTATTCCTGCTGCGCCGGGAAGCTTTTGCCCGCTTGCCAGGTCTCGGATTCATCCGCTTCATTGGTGCCGATGACCATCATCGCGAGCGGGATATTGCCGGTGACGATATAGGGGCCATCCTTGGAAATGACCACGCGAACCTCGGGCCTTGGCTTTGCCATGGGTCACCCTCCCGGCCGGGCGCGTCAGGGGGCCGGCCGCCGCGATGGTAGCCCTTTTTTTTCGCACCCGGGAAATTACGCCGCGAATTTGGGCATGATCTCGCGGGCGAAGATCTCGAGCGCCTCGATGGTCGGGTGCGGATTGACCAGCAGGATGTGCTCCACCCCGCCCGCCTCCAGCCGGCGCAGCTGCGCGATGATCTCCTTCGGCGTGCCGAGCAGCGGCGCATCGTCGATCTCGCGCGCCGGACCGGCGAATTTCGCGGGGTCGGTGTATTGTTCGGCGCCGCGCCCGCGCGCCAGCGCGCCGATGCCCTTCAGCACCTGCTGCCGCGTGGCGAACGCCTGCGGCCGCTCGGTCGCGTCGCGGATGATCTGCAAGCCGCGCGTCGCCCCCACCATCTGCGGATCGTAGCGCCGCCCGACGCGCGCGCATTCGTCGCGAAACAGCGCCACGCGCTCGATGGTGAGATCGGTCGAGCCGATCTGGTCGAGCAGCAGATTATAGCCCTCACGCGCCGCGCGGCGGATCGACGCCTCGCTGCCGGCGCCGAGCCATAACGGCGGATGCGGCTGCTGCACCGGCGCGGGCTCGACGACGATGTTCTCGAAATGCCAGCGCTTGCCGCGATGCGAGAAGCGCTCGGTGCTGGTCCATGCCTTGCGGATGACCTCGACCGCCTCGTCGAAGCGCTCGGTCGCCTCGTCCTGCGGGATGCCGAAGCCGGCGAACTCGTAATCGCGGTAGCCCTTGCCGATTCCGAAATCGAACCGCCCGTTCGACAGCAGGTCGAGCGTCGCCGCCTGCTCCGCCACCAGCACCGGATTATGCCAGGGCAGCACCACCACCGCCGTGCCGAGCCGGATGCGCGTGGTGCGCGCGGCGAGATAGCTCAGCAGATTGAGCGAGGCGGAAACCTGCGCATGGCCGGTGAAGTGATGCTCGACGATGAAGACGCTGTGGAAGCCGAGCCGTTCGGCGGCGCAGACATAGTCGATGTATTCGGCATAGCCGGCGCTGTCGCCGGTCGGGCCGCCGCGCGCGGCACGCGCGCCGCCGAATAAACCGAAACGCATGGCCCACTCCCATCGGGCGTCTCGGCGCGCCCGCTCGCCCAACCATAGCGAATCCGGCGGCAAGGCGCGAGCGGGTGGCCCAAAGGCATCGCGCGCCCGTTTCCGCGCCGCCGCGGACGCGGTAAGATCGGCTTGAGCAACAGGGAGGGGGCCCATGAAACGAGCCGGATTGATCCTGAGCGCCGCGGCGCTGGGCCTGAGCGCCGTGCTGGCCGGGCTGGCGCTCGCGCAGGAAAAGCCGCGTCCGGTCCCGACCCATACCTATCTGAAGGCCGAGGCGGTGAGCGGCGTGCCCGGCAAGCAGACGACGATGGTATCGATCCTGTGGCCGCCCGGCTCGACCACCGGCCGCCATTATCACGACGGCGACGAATACGCGCTGGTGACCGAGGGCGAGATCACGCTGCTGGTCGACGGCAAGGCGCCGCGCACCATCCATGCCGGCGAGGCCTATCACAATACGGCAGGATTGGTGCATGAGACCAAGAACGCCGGCAGCGTGCCGGCCTATTCGATCGCCGTGTTCGTCCTCGACAAGGGCAAGCCGCTGCAGCAGCCGGCGCGATAGGCTCGATCGCTGCCGAGCGGTCCGGTTGTCTTCCCTCCCGCGAACCCGCAGGACGTATCCCGCATGAGCGATTTCGCCGCGGCCGTGAGGCTGGCCCTCGACATGATCGTCGATTTCGACCCGGCGCTGCTGTCGATCGTGGCGCTGTCGCTGTCGATCAGCCTCACGGCGGCGATCGTCGCCGGTGCCGCCGGCTGTCTCGCCGGCGCCGTGCTGGCGGTCTACCGCTTTCCCGGACGGCGCCTGCTCATCGTCGTCGCCAATTCGCTCCTGGGACTGCCGCCGGTCGTGGTCGGCCTCGCCGCCTATCTGCTGCTGACGCGCAACGGGCCGCTCGGCAGCTGGGGCTTGCTGTTCACGCCCACCGCCATGGTCATCGTGCAGACCGTGCTGGCGATACCGATCGTCACCGCGATATCGCATCGCGCGCTCGAAGAGGTCTGGGCGCGCTATGGCGACGAGTTCCGCATCGCCGGCGCGACGCGGCTGCGTGCGATCCCGCAGCTCCTGCTCATCGGCAAGGCACAGCTCCTGACCGCGCTCCTGTCCGGCCTGGGCCGCACCATCTCGGAAGTGGGCGGCATCATCATCGTCGGCGGCAACATCGCCGGCGTGACGCGCACCATGACGACCAGCATCGTGCTTGAAACCAGCAAGGGGAACTTGCCGCTGGCCCTCGCCCTCGGCATTATCCTCATCACCATCAGCCTCGTCCTCAACGGCGCGGCCTTTGCCCTCTCGGAGAGAAAAACCCGGTCATGAAACTAAAAGCCTTTGCTGTCGCCGCCGCGTTGCTCGCGCTGCTGCTGGCGGCCGCCCCGTCCTGGGCGCAGCAGAAATTCATCGTGCTCGCCTCGACCACCTCGGTCGACAACAGCGGCTTGCTGTCGCACATCCTGCCGGATTTCACCAAGGAGACCGGCATCCAGGTCCGCGTGATCGCCGTCGGCACCGGCCAGGCGCTCGACACCGCGGCGCGCGGCGACGCCGATCTCGTGCTGGTGCACGATCCCGACGCCGAGGGCAAATTCATCGCCGCCGGCCACGGCGTCAACCGGCGCGAGATCGCCTGGAACGACTTCGTCATCGTCGGCCCGAAAGCCGACCCGGCGCATGTCGCCGGCGGCCACGACGCGTTGGCGGCATTCCATGCCGTCTGGAACGCGCAGGCGCCCTTCGTCTCGCGCGGCGACAAGAGCGGCACCGACGCGCTGGAGAAGCGGCTGTGGAAAGCCGCCGAACTCGACCCGACCAAGGCGGGTCCCTGGTACAAGGACATCGGCGGCGGCATGGGTGCGGCGCTCAACGCCGCGTCGGCGATGGGCGCCTATACCCTCACCGACCGCGGCACCTGGCTCAGCTTCAAGAACAGAGGACCGTTGGTCATCGTCGTCGAGGGCGACCGGCGTCTCCTCAACCGCTACGACGTGATCGAGCTCAACCCGGAGAAGCACCCGACCGCGAAACTCGGCCTCGCCAAGAAATTCGCCGATTGGCTCGCCTCGCCGCGCGGGCAAGCGGAGATCGCCGGCTATACGGTCGCCGGCGAGAAGCTCTTCCACCCGGAGGCGGACAAGAAGCCGTAAAGCGAATCAGCCGCCGCCGCGCTGCTTGACGATGGCGCTCACCGGCACGAGCACTATGCCCTTGGCGGGGAGCGTGGGCAGCCAGCGCTGAAGGGCGGCGAGCGTCGTGTCGCGCGGATGGCCGATGGCGATGGCGGTGCCCTTGCGCCGCGCCAAATCTTCGAGCTGCTTCAATCGGGCCGGCACGTCGGCCGAGGCGCCGTCGTCGTCGAGGAATACGTCGCGCGCGGCAAAGGGCACGCCGGCATCGCGCGCCGCCTGCGCGCCGACGGTCGTCGCGATGGTGCGGGAGTCGACGAAGAGGAGTCCGCGCGCCTTTAGCTCGCCCATCACGACGCGCATCGGCTCCGCTTCCGAGGTGAACTTGCTGCCCATGTGATTGTTGATGCCGACGTAATCGGGGAAACGATCGAGATCCCAGCGTAGCCGACGCAGCACCTCGTCATCGGTTTGCTCGGTGGTCAGCGCGTTGGCGCCCATGCCGGCGGTCGGATTCACCGGCTCCATCGGCACATGCAGCAGCAATTCGTGGCCGTCGGCGCGCGCCGCTTCGGTCTGGTTCGCCAGATCGGGCGCGAAGGCGAGGAAGGCGAGCGTCACCGCTCCCTTGAGCGCGATGGCGCGCTGGGTGTGCGTGCGATCCATGCCGACGTCGTCGATGATGATGGCGATGCGCGGCCGGCCATCGGCCGGCGGCGCCGGCATGGCGTAGCGTTGCCAGGGCGGCAGCGCCGCCAGCGCCGCCGCGCTCGGCTGCGATCGCGCTTGCGGCGGGGTTGGGGGTGAGGTCAGGCGCGGCGCTGGGGGCGTGAGAACCCGCGGCGTCAGGTTGGTCGCCTGCGGCGCGGCCGGTGGGTTCGTCGCCTGCGGCGCGAGGGGCGGCAAGGGCACCACGGCAACCACCGGCTTGTCCGGACTTGGATTGACCAGCGGCGACAGCAAGGCGGCGAGCGCCAGCCCGGCCGCCACGGCCGCTGCCCACAACCACCAGCGCGGCCCGCGCCGGGCGGTTTTGTCGTTCGCGTACTCGGCCATCGTCACTCCTGGCCGGGAGTTTAGCCGAAATCGCAGCATCGCGCCGCAATCCCGCCCAGCCCCACGCTTTTACCGCCCTGGCCGGCCTGATATAACCCTGGAAACGGGGTCGCCATGTTCCTGCTGATCGATAATTACGACAGCTTCACCTACAACCTTTGGCACTATCTGGGCGAGCTCGGCGCCGAGGTGGTGGTGAAGCGCAACGACGCGCTGACCGTGGCGCAGGCGCTTGCCTTGCGGCCTCAGGGCATCGTGATCTCGCCGGGGCCGAGCGATCCCGACCACGCCGGCATCTGCCTCGACCTCATCGCGCGCGCCGGCCGCATCCCGGTGCTCGGCGTCTGCCTGGGCCATCAGGCCATCGGCCAGGCTTTCGGCGGCAAGGTGGTGCGCGCGCCGACGCCGATGCACGGCAAGCTCTCCGCCATCCGGCACGACGGCAGCAGCGTCTTTGCCGGCCTGCCGAGCCCGTTCGACGCGACGCGCTATCACTCGCTGATCGTCGCGCGCGCGGGCCTGCCGAAGGCGCTGCGTATCACGGCGGAAACCGCCGACGGCATCGTCATGGGCCTGGCGCATGCCGAGCGGCCGGTGCACGGCGTGCAATTCCACCCCGAGAGCATCGCCTCGCAGGGTGGCCACGATCTCCTGAAGAACTTCCTCGCGCTGGCGGCGGCGGAACGCGTGCCGGCATGAGCCCGAGCTTCGATTTCAAGGCGCTGCTCGCGCGAATCGCCTCGGGCGAAACGCTGCCCGAGGCGGATGCCGCCGCCGCCTTCGACGCCATGATGTCGGGCGAGGCGACGCCGTCGCAGATGGGCGCGTTCCTCGGCATGTTGCGCGTGCGCGGCGAGACCGTCGCCGAGATCACGGGTGCGGCGCGCACCATGCGCGCCAAGATGCTGCGCGTCGAGGCGCCGGAGGGGGCGGTCGACATCGTCGGCACCGGCGGCGACGGCCAGGGCACCTTCAACGTCTCCACCGCGGCGGCGCTCGTCGTCGCCGGAGCGGGCGTGCCGGTCGCCAAGCACGGCAACCGCAATTTCTCGTCGAAATCGGGCGCCGCCGATATTCTCCAGGCGCTCGGCGTCAACATCGAGGTCGAGCCCGAGACGGTCCGCCGCGCCATCTTCGAGGCCGGCATCGGCTTCATGATGGCGCCGCGCCATCATGGCGCCACGCGCCATGTCAACCCCACGCGGGTCGAGCTCGGCACCCGCACCATCTTCAACCTGCTCGGGCCGATCTCGAACCCGGCGGGCGTCAAGCGCCAGCTCGTCGGCGTCTATGCGCCGCAATGGGTCAAGCCGCTCGCCGAGGTGCTCGGCAAGCTCGGTGCCGAGCATGTCTGGGTGGTGCATGGCGACGGCCTCGACGAGATCACCACCGCCGGCAAGACGCAGGTCGCGGAATGGAAGCACGGCAAGCTGACGAGCTTCGAGATCGCGCCGGAGATGGCGGGGCTCGGGCGCGCCACGCTGGCCGACCTCAAGGGCGGCGAGCCGGCGGAGAATGCCGCCCGTCTGCGCGCCCTGCTCGGCGGCCAGGCCGGGAAGCTGCGCGACATCGTCCTGCTCAACGCGGCGGCGGCATTGGTGGTCGCCGGCCGCGCCGAGGATCTGACAGCGGGCGTCCGGCGCGCGGCGCAGTCGATTTCCTCGGGCGCCGCGACGCAAGCGCTCGAAAAGCTTATTGCCATCACCAACGGCAGGCCGATCGCCGCCGAGCGGGTGCGCGCGCAATGAGCGAGCCGGCACTCAGCGACGACATTCTCGCCCGCATCTGCGATGAGAAGCACCGGGAAATCCAGCGCGCCAAGATATCGGCGCCGCCCCAGGCGCTCGAAATCGTCGCCGCCAAGGCAACGCCGCCGCGCGGCTTCATCAAGGCGCTCGAGGCCAAGCTCGCTTCCGGCAATTACGGCCTCATCGCCGAGATCAAGAAGGCCAGCCCGAGCGGCGGCATGATCCGGCCCGAATTCGCCCCTGCCGAGATCGCGCAGGCCTATGAGCGCGCGGGTGCCGCATGCCTGTCGGTGCTGACCGACGCAACCTTCTTCAAGGGGGCGCCCGCCGATTTGATCGCCGCGCGCCAGGTGTCGACGCTGCCGGTGCTGCGCAAGGATTTCATGCTCGACCCCTATCAGGTCGCCGAGGCGCGGGTCTGCGGCGCCGATTGCATTCTCATCATCATGGCGGCGGTGAGCGACGACGACGCCCGCGCGCTCGAAGAAGAGGCGCTGCGCTTCGGCATGGATGTGCTGGTCGAGATCCACGATGCGGAAGAGATGAGACGCGCGCTGCACCTGAAGACGCGGCTCCTCGGCATCAACAACCGCAATCTCAAGACGCTGAAGACCGATCTCAAGACCACCGAAGATCTCGCCGCCATGGTGCCGAAGGGAAAGATCCTGGTCAGCGAGAGCGGCATCAGCCGCCCCGCCGATCTGGCGCGGCTGGCGCGCGCCGGCGCCAAATGCTTCCTGATCGGCGAAGCCCTGCTCCGCCAGCCCGACATCGAGCCGGCGACGCGCGCTCTGCTCGCCCCCATGCCCGCCTCGGCCAAGGCGCGCGCGTGAAGAAGACCCTGACGCATTTCGACAAGAAGGGCGCCGCGCGCATGGTCGACGTTTCGGCCAAGGCGGCGACCGAACGGGCCGCCGTGGCAAAAGGCAGCGTGCTGATGAAGCGCGCGACGCTCGATCTCGTGCGCCGGGGCAAGGCCAAGAAGGGCGACGTGCTGGCGGTGGCGCGCCTCGCCGGCATCATGGGCGCCAAGCGGACGTCGGATCTGGTGCCGCTCACCCATCCGCTGGCGCTGTCCTCGGTCGCGGTCGAGCTCCGCTGCGACAAGAACCGCAACGCCGTCGACATCACCGCCACCTGCAAGCTCACCGGCCGCACCGGCGTCGAGATGGAGGCGCTGACCGCCGTCGCAATCGCCGCGCTCACCGTCTACGACATGCTCAAGGCGGTGGATCGCGGCATGCGGCTGACCGACATCCGGCTCGTCCATAAATCGGGCGGCAAGTCGGGTACCTACGAAGCCGCCGATGAATAGATCCGGCCAACCCAATACGGACATGATCTCGGTCGAGGAAGCCAAGCGCCGGCTGCTATCCGCGCTCGCTCCCCTCGGCGTCGAGCAGGTGGCGCTGCCCAACGCGGCGGGCCGCGTCCTCGCCGAGAACGTCGTCGCGCGCCGCACGCAGCCGCCCTTCCCGGCTTCCGCGATGGACGGCTACGCGGCGCGACTGGCCGACATTCCGTCGGTGCCGGCCAAGCTGAAAATCGTCGGCAATGTCCCGGCGGGACAGGCGCATGGCCGCGCGCTTGGCCCCGGCGAGGCGGTGCGCATCTTCACCGGCGCGCCCGTGCCGAACGGCGCCGACTGCATCGTCATCCAGGAAGACACCGAGCGCGACGGCGACACCGTCATCGTCAAGGAGAAGCCGACAGCCTGGCGCTACATCCGGAAAGAGGGCCTCGATTTCCGCGCGGGCGACGTCGGCCTCACGCCCGGCAAGCGGCTCGACGCGCGCGACCTCGGCCTGGCGGCGGCGATGAACGTGCCCTGGCTCCAGGTCCATCGCCAGCCGCGCGTCGCGATCCTGCCGACGGGCGACGAGGTGGTGCTGCCCGGCGATCCGATCGGGCCGAACCAGATCGTCAGCTCCAATGGCATCGCGCTCGGTGCCTTTGTCGAAAGCCTGGGCGCCACGGCGCTGCAATTGCCGATCGCCCCCGACGACAGCAACGTGCTGCAGCAGATCGCCGGCGCGGCGAGCGGCGCCGATCTGCTGATCACCACCGGCGGCGCCTCCGTCGGCGAGCACGATCTGATCCGTTCGGCGCTCGGCGCCACCGGCCTCACGCTCGATTTCTGGACGGTCGCGATGCGGCCGGGCAAGCCGCTGATGGTCGGGCGCTATCGCGAGACGCCAATGATCGGCCTGCCGGGCAATCCGGTCTCGGCGCTGGTCTGCGCGCTGCTCTTCGTCAAGCCGGCGCTGGAAAGGCTGCAAGGCATGAGCGACGCCGGAGCACCCCACCCCAAGGCGCGGCTCGCGACCGATCTGCCGGCGAACGACCGCCGCCAGGATTACCTGCGCGCCAAGCTCGGCCGCGGTGCCGACGGCGTGATGGAGGCCAAGCCCTTCCCGGTGCAGGACAGCTCGATGGTCTCGCTGCTGGCGAAATCGGACTGCCTGGTGGTGCGGCCGCCGCATGCGCCGGCGGCGCCGCGCGGCGAATGGGTCGAGATCGTGCCGCTCGGCACCCGCGAGACGTTCTAGTGGCGACCCCGCGACGCTCCTGGCGGGAGGCGGCGCGGGCGAATGCCGGTCGGATCGGCCTCTGGAGCGGCGCCGTGGTGGCGATCTTTGCCGGCGTCTGGCTCTACAGCTTCAGCGCGCTCGGCCAGGTCAATAACGCCATCGAGGCCGTCGCCGCCATGCTGCTCCAGCCGTTCGACATCATCGGGAAGATCGGGCGGCTTTTCGGCTGGTAGCCGCGCCACCGGGTTTCCCTGCGATTTCAAGCGACTCGGCGGATCGGGGCCTCCTGTGGATAAAGCCGCTTGACGATGGCCTGGAACCAAACTAGAACACCGGCGGAGTTTTGGTTTTGTTCCCGGGAGCAAACACCCCATGCTGACGCGCAAGCAACACGAGCTGCTGCTGTACATCAATCGCCGCCTCGCCGAGTCGGGCGTCTCGCCCTCCTTCGAGGAGATGAAGGAAGCGCTGGGCTTGCGCTCCAAATCCGGCATCCATCGCCTGATCAGCGGCCTCGAGGAGCGCGGCTTCATCCGCCGCCTGCCCCATCGCGCGCGCGCCCTCGAAGTCGTGCGCCTGCCGGAGGCGACCGCGGCGCGCGAGCGCAACGCCGGCAAGGCCAAGTTCTCGCCGACCGTCATCAAGGGCGACTTCAAGGGCTCGCTGCCCGGCGCGCCCGTGGTCGAAAGCGAGGCGGTCAATCTGCCGCTCTATGGCCGGATCGCCGCGGGCACGCCGATCGAGGCGCTCCGCGACAACGCGAACAGCATCGGCATTCCCGCCGGCATGCTAGGCAAGGGCGAGCATTACGCGCTCGAAGTCGCCGGCGACAGCATGATCGACGCGGGCATCTGCGACGGCGATACCGTGCTGATCCAGCGCTGCGATACCGCCGAGAACGGCGCCATCGTGGTGGCGCTGGTGGACAACAACGAAGTGACGCTGAAGCGGCTGCGCCGGCGCGGCGATTCGATCGCGCTCGAACCCGCCAACAAGGCCTACGAGACGCGCATCTTCGGCCCCGACCGGGTCAAGGTGCAGGGCAAGCTCGTGGGATTGATGCGGAAGTATTAGGCCATTTCCAGCCCGGCACCGGCGGCGAAGTCGCGCTGCGCCCGCTG
>DASRKX010000001.1:0-49328 GCA_035648735.1 Allostellaceae bacterium | reverse complement strand
ACCAGCGTCAGGATCTCGAACAGCTCGTCGAAGGTGCCGAAGCCGCCGGGGAACACCACCAGCGCATTGGCGCGCATCGCCATGTGCATCTTGCGCATGCCGAAGTAATGGAATTGGAAGGTCAGTTCGGGGGTGGTGTAGGGATTGGGCACCTGCTCGTGCGGCAGGCCGATGTTGAAGCCGATATTGGGCGCGCCCACGTCGAAGGCGCCGCGGTTGGCCGCTTCCATGATGCCGGGCCCGCCGCCGGTGGCGATGACGTTGTCGCGCCAGCGCCGTTGCGGCGAAAAGGCGCCGCCGCGCTGCGACGCGATGCGGCCGAACTCGCGCGCCGCCTGGTAATAGGCGACATGCTCGTCGATGCGCTTACGCTCGCCGTCGTCCGTGGCCGCCGCGCGCAAGGCGACGGCCTGTTCGGGCGACGGCATGCGCGCGCTGCCGAAGACGATGATGGTCGAGCGTACGCCCCAATCGCGCAGCAGGAATTCCGGTTTGGCGTATTCGAGCGCGAAGCGCAGGTCGCGCAACTCGTCGCGCAACAGGAACTGCGTGTCCTCGACCGCAAGCAGATAGCTGCGCGAATTGCGTTGCGCGGAATCGTCGGGCGGCGGGGCGGGAGAATCTGTCATGGCGTCAATGGACGAAGAGCGCGCTCCGAAGGGGATTCGCCGCCGGGTTCCCGAAGCCGCCTTGTAGCAGCACATCTTCCGCCGCGGCCGGCTTGCCGTAATATTTCGCCGTGCCGTCGCGGTCGAACGACACCGAGGTGCCCTCGAAATTGATCCCGGCATAGGCGCCCGCTGCCCTCGACCAAACCACCACGTCGGCGCGATCTTGCGTCATCGCATTCGGCTTGTTCTGATCGCCGACGACGAACACCGCGACGCCGCCCTGGCCACCGAACTTGACCCGGTCGGTCATCCAAGCCTGGACCGCGCGGTCGCTCATGATCAGAAACACCATCTGCGCCCGCTGCACGCCGATCTGGAGGCCGAGCGTGCCGCCGCCGATCGAGTAGAACGCCGGATAGCTCCAGCTGCCGTCGAGCAGCCGGGCGAGAAATACCGCGGCTCCCCCTTGACCGCCGACGATGAGGCCGCCCTTGGTGAGCTCGGGCACGATCATCACCGCTTTGGCGTGGCCCAGTAAATCCTTCGCCTTGGGGAAGCCCTGATCGTCCCGCATCGCGCCGATGGCGGCGACAGCCTTGTCGACGAGAATCTGCTGGTCCTTCCATGGCGGCGTCGCCTCCTGGGCCGCGGCATCGTCGCTCGCGATCAAAGGCGCCGCGACGAAGGCCGCCAGGAACAGCGCGGGAAAAGTCCACTTCCGGATCATAGCGGCCTCTTGGAGCGGCGTTGCGCGCCACAGCTTAATCCGAAAACATGCGCCGGCGATAGGCACTGAAACCGTCTCTCTCGCCGAAGCTGGCGAAGCATCCTTTAATGCTGTGGCAGCGTTTAGATACAGAGGTATTATGATTCGTTCGATTGTCCATTGCCGCGCGCCTTTCGATCGTTCGTGTCCAGGTCCGCCGCCGCTTAGCGCGAAGCCGATTCCGCGAAGCGGAATCAAGGCCACGGCCGCGTCCTAATTCCGGCATTTCGTGCATACCAACCGGGCTCGACGGCTCGAATTCCGCGTACCCGCGGCAGAAAGGTCAACTTGATATCGTCGATTCCCCGCGCTTTCGGACGAAATCCGATCGCTTCGCCTTGGGATACTGAAGATTCCATCCTAGAGGAACTCTTCAGTATCGAGCGTCTGGAGGAGCATGCGGAGAGCCTTGCCGCGGCCCAGCCCATCATCGCGAAACCGACGCCGCGCCAATCTCTCGCCGCCCGGCTCCGGGATAACGAGGAGGTTCTACTCGCCGCTTACAGCACCATCGGAAACGCGGTCCGCGAGGGGCAAGCCACGACACCGGCCGCCGAATGGCTGCTCGACAATTACCACCTCGTCGAAGAGCAGATCCGCGAGGTTCGCGACGATTTGCCGCCGGGCTACTATCGGCAGCTGCCGAAATTGGCGCAGGGGCCTTTCGCCGGATATCCGCGCGTGTTCGGCATCGCCTGGGCCTTCGTCGCCCATACGGACAGTCGTTTCGATCCCGCCATGCTGTGCCGGTTCGTGCGCGCCTACCAGCACGTCCAACCGCTCACGATCGGCGAGTTATGGGCGGTCGCGACCACGCTGCGGATCGTCCTTGTGGAGAATCTTCGACGCGCGGCCCAGCGCATCGTGGGCAACCGGGCGGCCCGCGAGGAAGCGGATATCTTGGCCGATCGTCTTCTGGGCGTGAACGGGCAGGCCGCGGAATCGGCCGCCGCGGTCCTTCAGAGATACGAACAGGTGCGTTTGCCGGAGGTCTTCGCTGTCCAGCTTATCCGGCGGCTGCGCGACCAGGATCCGAACGTCACGCCAGCCCTGATTTGGCTGGAGGGGCGCCTGACGGCTCAAGGCACGACGGAAGACGAGCTCGTGCACAAAGAGCACCAACGTCAGGGCGCGACGAGCGTGACGATCCGAAACATCATCACGAGCATGCGCCTCGTCTCCGACGTCGATTGGACGGAGCTGTTCGAGAGCGTCAGCCTCGTTGACGCGGTGCTGCAGTCCGGCAGCGACTTCGCGAGCATGGATTTTCCCACGCGCAACCTTTATCGCAGCGCGATCGAGGAGCTTGCGCGCGGTTCGAACCTCACGGAACTGGAAATTGCGCGGGCAGCTCTCGTCGCCGCGGCCGATCCGAGGCACCAAGCTGGCGAAGAGAACGCCGACAAGCGCGCGCGCGACCCCGGTTACCATCTGATTGCCGGCGGGCGCCGCGCTTTCGAGAGAACCGTCGGATTCAACGCCCCGCTGCGCCGGTGGCTGGTTCGCTCCACAAGGACGAACGGCATCGGCGGCTATATCGCCGGCGTCGTCATTGTCGCGGCGATTGTTTTGCTGGTGTCGTTGATTTGGCTGGAAGAGGCCGGCGTCCATGGTTGGCCGCTGGATCTCCTGGCGGTCTTTGGCGCGATCCCGGCGATGGATCTGGCCGTTGCGCTCGTGAACCGGCTTGCGACGGGTTGGTTCGGCACCGCGATCCTACCGGGCTTGGAGCTCCGCGATGGCGTCACGTCGAACCTGCGCACGATCGTCGTCATTCCGACCCTGCTCACGACGCCGACCGATCTCGAAGAGCAAATCGAAAATCTGGAGATCCACTATCTCGCGAGCCCGGACGGCGACGTTCATTTCGCGCTTCTCTCGGACTGGACGGATTCCTCGACCGAGCATGTCGCGGGAGACGATGCGCTCCTCGATGCCGCCGCCGAGGGCATCGCCCGCCTGAACGGTCGGCATGGAGCGGCACCCGGGGGCGAGCGTTTCCTCCTGCTTCACCGTCGGCGGGTCTGGAACGACGGGCAGCAACAATGGATGGGATGGGAACGCAAGCGCGGCAAGCTTCACGAGTTGAATCGACTGCTGCGCGGCGCGACCGATACGACATTCCTGGCGATCGCCGGCCGTCCGCCAGCATCGCCGCCCGGCATTCGCTATGTCATCACGCTCGACGCCGACACGCGGCTGCCGCGCGAAACCGTCCGAAGGCTCGTCGGCAAAATGGCACATCCGCTCAACCAGCCGCGGTTCGACGCCGCCGCTGGACGCGTCGTCGAGGGATACGCGGTGCTGCAGCCTCGCGTCACGCCCGCTTTACCGGTCGGCCGTGAAGGCTCGCGGTACCAGCGCATTTTCTCCAACATGAGCGGCATCGATCCCTATGCCTCGGCCGTGTCCGACGTGTACCAGGATCTCTTGGGCGAAGGCTCCTATGCCGGCAAGGGTATCTACGATTTGGATGCGTTCGAAGCCGCGCTTGAGGGCCGCGTGCCGGAGAGCACGCTGCTCAGTCACGATCTTTTCGAGGGGACATTCGCCCGCGCCGGCTTGGCTTCCGATATCGAGGTCGTCGAAGAGTTTCCATCGCGCTATGACGTAGCCTCAGCCCGCCAGCACCGCTGGGCCCGCGGCGACTGGCAATTGCTGCCATGGATTTTCGGTCGTGCCGATGCGGCCTTGGGCAAACGGGGCCGGAGCAGGGTTCCGCTGAGCGGCCGGTGGAAGATGCTCGACAATCTGCGACGGACCCTTTCGGCGCCGACCGGCGTGCTCGCGTTGCTGGCGGGCTGGACCCTGTCCTTGCATGCCGCCGCAATATGGACCTGCTTTATTCTGTCGACAATTGCCGTGCCGACCCTGCTCCCCGTTCTCGCCGCGATCGAGCCACGGCATGCCCGGATAACGGCGGAAAGCCATCTGCGCGCCCTGCGCGCGGATCTTTGGCTCGCTTTGTCCCAGACCGCCCTGGCGCTCACGTTCCTGGCACATCAAGCGTGGTCGATGGCCGATGCAATGGGCAGAACGCTGTTTAGGCTGTTCGTGAGTCACCGGCATTTGCTCGAATGGATTCCGGCTGCCCACGCGAAGCGCAGCGCGCAGCTCCGCCCCCCCGGCTTCTATCGCCAGATGGCCGGCGGTATCGTCATCGGCCTCGCTGCCGCGATCGTCGTTTGGTGCGCCGGCGGCGGCGCTTGGCCGGTGGCCGCGCCTTTCATGGCGCTGTGGATTGCATCGCCGTCCATCGCTCGATGGACCAGCCTCTCTCCTCCGGCGGAAGGGCATCTGCCGGTATCGGCGGCCGATTCGCTCGCCTTGCGACGGGTCGCGCGCCGCACTTGGCGCTACTTCGAGACCTTCGTCACGGCGGCCGACCACATGCTGCCGCCGGACAATTTCCAGGAAGACCCAAAGCCGGTATTGGCCCACCGGACCTCTCCCACCAATCTCGGGCTCTACCTTCTTTCCGCGGTCAGCGCCCGCGACTTCGGCTGGGCGGGTACGACCGAGACCGTCGAGCGCCTGGAAGCAACCCTGGCAACGATGAGCGGCCTGCAGCGCTTTCGCGGCCATTTCTATAATTGGTACGATACGGGCGATCTCCGGCCGCTGGATCCGCGATACGTCTCCTCCGTGGATAGCGGCAATCTGGCGGGGCATCTGATCGTGCTGGCAAATGCCTGCCGGGAGTGGATTGATCGGCCGCTCGCAGCGTCTCGTCTATTCGCCGGCATCGAAGATGCCGTGAGCCTGCTGCGCGAGGCCATTCACCAACTTCCCGACGACCGGTGGACGGAATTCGTCATGCGGCATGAGCTTGACGGCGCGCTCGATGCGTTGGGCACGGCGTTCGGCGGCGATCATTCACTGCCGGAGAAACTTCCCGCAATTCTGACGGAACTCGCCCGTCGGACTGCGACTGTTGTCGATATCACGCAAACGCTGGCCAGCATGCGTGGGGACGATGTCGCCGCCGAAATGCTTTTCTGGGCACAGGCGACGCAGCGATCAATCAATAGTCACCGGCGGGATATGGGCCGGACCGCCGAAACTGCCCAAGCGCTCAACCATCGCCTTGCGGCGCTGGAATCGAATGCTCGGTCGATGGCCGACGCGATGGAATTCGGGTTCCTCCTCGATCCGGATCGCAAGCTGCTGTCGATCGGCTACCTCGTCGCGGAGGGCCGTCTCGACCCCAGCTGCTACGACCTGATCGCCTCCGAAGCGCGCCTGGCGAGCTTTGTGGCGATCGCCAAGGGCGATGTCTCCTCCCGACACTGGTTCCGGCTCGGGCGGGCCGTCACGCCGATCGAGCGGGGTGCCGCACTGATTTCCTGGTCGGGATCGATGTTCGAATATCTGATGCCGTCTCTCGTGATGCGCGCACCCGCCGGCAGCCTGCTTGAGCAGACGAGCCATCTTATCGTCCGCCGGCAGATTACTTACGGCGCGGAGCTCGGCTTGCCGTGGGGCATCTCGGAATCCGCTTATAACGCCCGCGACCTGGAATTCACCTACCAGTACTCGAATTTCGGCGTGCCGGGACTGGGGCTGAAACGCGGCCTCGGCGAGAACGTCGTGGTGGCGCCTTATGCGACGGCTCTTGCCGCGATGGTCGAACCGGCGGCGGCGGCGCGAAACTTCGCCCGGCTGGCGGGTGTGGGGGCGAGCGGTCGCTACGGCTTCTACGAGGCGTTGGACTACACCCGGTCACGTCTGCTCGAGGGCAAAGGTTACGCGATCGTTCGTGCCTTCATGGCACACCATCAGGGCATGACGGTGGTCGCTATCGCCAACGCTCTCTTGGACGGAGAAATGCGGGCTCGATTTCATGCCGAACCCATCGTCCAGGCAACGGAACTGCTCTTGCAGGAGCGAACGCCGCGCGATGTCGCGGCCGCTCGTCCTCGGGCGGGGGAAGTCAACACGGGCGCCACGGTCTATGCGCTGGAGCTCCCGATGGTGCGACGCCCGCGTTCCGCGCATGATGCAACGCCGGAGGCGCATCTGCTCTCGAACGGCCGGTACGCGGTGATGCTCACGGGGGCCGGCTCCGGCTACAGTCGGTGGCGTGGTCTGGGAATTACGCGTTGGCGCGAAGACGCTACCCGCGACGATTGGGGCGCCTACATCTTTCTCCGCGATGCCCGGAGCGGCGCCGTATGGTCCGCAGGCTACCAGCCGAGCGGCGTCGAACCGGCCCGCTACGACGTCAGCTTCAGCGAGGATCGGGCCGCGTTCACCCGGCGCGATGGAACGATCACGACGGTGCTTGAAATCGTCGTTTCGTCCGAAGACGATGCCGAGGTTCGTCGTCTGTCCGTCTCGAATGGGGGCGACCGGGCCCGGGACCTCGAGCTCACCTCCTACGCCGAACTCGTGCTGGGTCCGCCCGCAGATGACGCGGCGCACCTGACCTTCTCGAAGCTATTCGTGCAAACCGAATATGATGCCAAAGCGGGTGTCATTCTGGCGACGCGGCGCCGTCGGTCGCCGACCGACCCCGAGATCTGGGCGGCACATCTTGCCGTCGTCGAAGGCGCGACGGTGGGCGAGACGGAGATCGAGACCGATAGAGCCCGCTTCCTCGGCCGTGGGCGCGATGCTCGGGCGCCGATCGCGGTAATGGATGGCCGCCCCCTCTCCAATACCGTTGGAACTGTCCTCGACCCCATTTTCGCGCTTCGCCGTCGCGTCCGCGTACAACGGGGCGAGACGGTGCGCATTGCTTTCTGGACAATCGTCGCATCGTCACGCGCCGATGTGCTGGATCTGGTCGACAAGCATCGCGACGCCAACGCATTCGAGCGTGCCGCCACGCTGGCCTGGACTCAGGCGCAGGTGCAGCTGCGTTATCTGGGCGTCGATGCCGAAGAAGCGAGCCTCTTTCAACGGCTCGCGGGCCATGTGCTCTACGCCAGCCCGTCGATGCGTCCGTCGTCCGAAGCCATTCGTCGAGGCGGGGGCGGCCCTGCGGCATTGTGGGCGCAGGGCATCTCCGGCGACGTTCCCATTGTTCTGGTTCGGATCGACGACATCGAGGATATCGCCCTCGTCGGCGAATTGTTGCGTGCCCATGAATACTGGCGGATGAAGCAGCTGGCCGTCGATCTCGTGATCCTGAACGAACGGTCGGCCTCCTACGTACAGGATCTTCACAGCGCCATCGAGACCATGGTGCGGACGAGCCAATCCCGTCCTCGGCTCGGAATGGACGAGGCGCGCGGCGCGGTTTTCGTTTTGCGCACCGATCTCATCCCGCGGGAGACGCGTGCCCTGCTTCTCTCGGTGGCTCGGGTCGTGCTGGCTGGACGCCAGGGAAATCTATCGGACCAGCTCGACCGCTTAAGCGAGGGAGATACCGCCGCACCGCCGCCGCCGAGACGCTTGGCGCCCGCAGACGTCCCGCCGCCCCTGCCGACGGCGCCGGACCTCGAATTTTTCAACGGACTCGGCGGATTCGCCGCGGACGGACGGGAATATGTGACGATTCTCGGCGCCGGGCAGATAACGCCGGCGCCGTGGATCAATGTCATCGCCAACACCTCGTTCGGCTTCCAGGTCGCGGTCGAGGGCGGCGGCTACACCTGGTCGGTGAATAGCCGCGAAAACCAGCTGACGCCCTGGTCAAACGACCCCGTGACCGACCGTTCGGGCGAGGTTCTCTTTGTGCGCGACGAGGAGACCGGCGCGCTGTGGGGGCCGACCGCGCTGCCGATCCGCGACGATGCGTTGCCTTATATAGTAGTTCACGGACAGGGCTATTCCCGATTCGAGCATGAAGCCCACGGCATCGCGCTCAATCTGCTCCAATACGTCCCCCTCGACGATCCGATCAAGATCTCGCGCTTACGTATCCACAACGTTTCGGCGCGCCGGCGACGGCTCTCTGTCACGGCCTATGTGGAATGGGTGCTTGGCTCCTTGCGGCACGCATCCGCGCCCTTCGTCGTGACGGAGATCGATGCCGAAACGGGCGCTCTCCTGGCCCGCAATCCCTGGAGCACGACATTCGGCGCCCGGGTCGCGTTTGCCGATTTGGCGGGTCGGCAGACAAATTGGACCGGCGACCGGCGGGAGTTCCTGGGCCGAAACGGTACGCTCGACAACCCGGCCGCGCTGGCATCGGGCGCGCCCCCGCTTGCCAAACGAGTGGGCGCCGGCCTCGATCCCTGCGGCGTTCTTCAAGCATCGTTGGCGCTCGCGCCCGGCGAAACAATCGAGATTGTTTTCTTCCTCGGCGAGGCCGCGACATCCGCCGCCGCGCAATCCCTGATATCACGCTATCGCGCGGCCGATCTTGACGCGGTCTATCGCGAAGTCTTGCGGCATTGGGATGAAGTGCTCGGCGCCGTTCAGGTGAGAACGCCTGATCGCTCGATGGACATCATGCTCAATCGCTGGCTCCTCTATCAAACGGTGGCCTGCCGCATGTGGGCGCGATCGGCATTTTATCAGGCGAGCGGCGCCTATGGTTTCCGAGACCAGCTTCAGGACGGAATGGCGCTCACCTTGTCGATACCGGCAATGACGCGTGAACATCTCTTGCGCGCCGCATCCCGGCAGTTCGTCAAAGGCGATGTCCAGCATTGGTGGCTGCCGCCGCTCGGCCAGGGCGTTCGCACGCGCATCTCCGACGACCGCGTATGGTTGGCTTACACCGCCGCGCATTATGTCGAGGCCACTGGCGACAGCGGAGTCTTGGACGAGGCCGTTCCTTTCATCGAAGGCCAGACGCTGCGACCCGGCGAGCGCGATTCCTATTTCCAACCCGCGGTCGCGGACGAGACTGCCTCGCTCTTCGAGCATTGCGCGCGCGCGCTCGATCAAAGTCTTGCCGTCGGCGTGCATGGCCTACCCTTGATCGGCACGGGCGACTGGAACGACGGCATGAACCGCGTCGGCGAGTTGGGGAAGGGCGAGAGCGTCTGGCTCGGCTGGTTCCTGTATGCGGCGCTGTCGGCCTTCGCGCCTTTGGCGGAAAATCGGGGGGAAAAAACGCGCGCCGCGGCCTGGCGCTCTCATGTCCAAGCGCTGCAAACTTCCCTCGAGCGAGACGGATGGGACGGCAACTGGTACCGCCGCGGCTATTTCGATGATGGAACGCCGCTCGGCTCGTCGGCGAGCGACGAATGTCGGATCGATTCCATCGCCCAATCCTGGAGCGTGATCTCCGGCGCCGCCGATCCTGTGCGCGCGGCGCGCGCGATGACCGCCGTCGAAGAGCAACTCATCCAGCGCGACACCGGGCTGGCTCTGCTCTTTACGCCGCCGTTCGATCGCACGCCGCTCGATCCGGGATACATCAAGGGCTATCCGCCCGGCATCCGCGAAAACGGCGGGCAATATACCCACGCCGCCACCTGGTCGGTGATCGCCTTCGCGGCACTCGGGGCGGGCGACCGGGCCGCTGGCCTGTTCTCGCTGATCAATCCCATTCACCACTCGGCCACGCGGGCCAGCGTGCATCGCTACAAGGTCGAGCCTTACATCGTCGCCGCCGACGTCTATTCGGAATCGCCGCATGTCGGACGCGGTGGATGGACGTGGTACACGGGCTCGGCCGGGTGGATGTATCAGGCCGGGATTGAATCGATTCTCGGCCTGCGCCGTCAGGGCGCGTTCTTGCTTCTCGCGCCCTGCATCCCCCGGCACTGGCCCGGCTTCGAGATCGTGTTTCGCCATGCCTCGACACGCTATGAAATCGCGGTCGAGAACCCCCGTGGCGTCAATCGCGGAATCGCCTCTGCGAAGCTCGACGGCCAACCTTTATCTTGCGCTCCGCTGCGCGTACCCCTCGACGATGATGGTAAAGACCATCGGATAATTGTCGTCCTGGGCTGACGAAAGATGATGTGAATCAATAATTTAATTTGGTTATCGCGGTCCAACCTCCACCGGATCCAGCGCATTGGACGGTGTCGGAAAAGGCCGGGAAAAGAGGCAAAATTTGGGCTATTTTGTCGCTATCTCGCGGCCAGCGTGATAGGTTCGCGAACTTAATAAAATTAAAGAGACGGCACCCCCTCCAGGGTCTTGTGGAGTAGGGGCGATCCTGGTCAGGGGATGGCTGGTTAATGTCGCGTGTTGTGGGGTGGGGGCGTTTCTCCCGTTCCGTTGGTTTTTATGGAATTTTTATCGCGTTCGCCGCCGCGTTGCCTCCGGCTGTTGCCGTCGCCCAGGTGCCGGGCAATTCGATCGTCACCGACGGCCGCACCCAGACGCAGATTCAAGTTACCGGCCGCACCACCAACATCACCACCAGCACGATCAACGGCGGCAACGCCTACAATTCGTTCTCCCAGTTCCAACTGGGCTCCGGCAACACCGCCAATCTTTATGTGCCGACCGGCGCCAACGACCTCATCAACATCGTTCGCAACGGCACCGCGGTCGTCAACGGCACGCTGAACGGCTATCAGAACGGCGCCATCGGCGGGAATATCTTCTTCGCCGATCCCTACGGCTTTGTCGTCGGCGCCGGCGGCGTCATCAACGTCGGCAGCCTTACCGTCACCACGCCGTCGGCGCAGTTCGTCGATCGCCTTATCAGCCAAAGCGGCGTCGTCGACAATGCCGCGGCATCCCAGCTTGTCGCCGGTGCCGTGCCGCTCTCCCCGCAGGGCGTCATTTATATCCGCGGTCAGATCAATGCCCAGTCCGGCGTGACGCTGAACGGCGGCGTCAAGGTCGCGATCGCCGGACCGCGCGGCGCGACGACGCCGCTCGTGCAGCGCCATCACGCCGACAACGACAAGCACTGGAAGCTGTTCGAGGCGACGGTCAACACCGAGGGGCTGCAGCAGGGCGGCTCGGTCGTCGTCCAGAACGGCACGATCGAGATCGCGGCGGAAGGCGACGCATCCATCGGCGGGACATTGATCGCCGACGGTGCGGCCGGCCGGAACGCCGGCATGATCACCGCCACCGCCGGGCGCGATCTTACAATCGCCTCGACGGCGATGATTAGCGCCAAGGGGCAGGGCACAAATTCCGGTGGCGGTCACGTCAAGCTCGATGCCGGGCGCAACACCACGATCAAGAACGGCGCGACAATAAATGCCGAGGCCGGCGCCTCGGGCAATGGCGGCAAGATCGAATTGAGCGCGACCGGAACGCTTCATCTCGGTGCCGCGACGCTCGACACCGGCGCCAGCAACGGCGCCGCGGGCACCGTGCTGATCGACCCGACCAACGTGATCATCGGTCCCTATCTGGGGTTGGGCAATCCGATCCCGACGCAAGGCAGCGTCGACACCAATGGCGGCAATGTCGATATCACCGCTACCAATTCGATCAGCCTTGAGGCCGCCGGCTACGTCAACACGCGTCAGACCGTGGCGTCCGGCGGGACAGTGACCGCCAACGACACCACCGACGTCTCGCTCGGCAATTCGGGCAATATCACCCTCGACGCGCCGAGCATGACCCTCAACGGCCAGCTCAACGCCTTCGCGATCAACGTTCCGGGCACGAGCTTCACCAGCGGCACCATCACCCTGACCGGGCTGACCACGGCGACGATCGGCGGCAATCTACCGAATTTCAATACCTATGGCGCCAACTTGGCAATCAACGCCACCGGTAGTATCACCCTCAGCGGCGGCGCCTATATCAACTCCCGGGAGACCACCTTCGGCGCCGTCAACGACACGACCGCCGTCTCGACCGGGGATACGGGCTCGGTCACCCTGACCGCGCCGACCGTCGCCCTCAACGGGTCGATCAATGCCTTTGCCCTCAATGCGACCGGCGCCAACGCGACCGCCTATAAGAGCGGCACCATCACCCTGGCCGGGCTGACCACGGCGACCATCGGCAGCGCCAACCTGCCGAGCTTCAATACCCATGGCGCCAATCTCGCGATCAGCGCCAACAGCATCGCCCTGAACAGTGGCGCCTATATCAACACCCGGGCGACCACCTTCGGCGCCACCAACGATACGGCCGCCCTTTCGACCGGCAATTCGGGCTCGGTCAACCTGACCGCGCCGAGCGTTACCCTTAATGGGTCGGTCAACGCCTTTGCTCTTAATACGGCGGGCGCTACCCCGACGACCTATGCCAGCGGCACCATCAGCCTAGCCGGGCTGACCTCGGCGGCCATCGGCAGCGGCGGCAACCTGCCCAGCTTCAATACCGACGGCGCCGGCCTATCGATCAGCGCCGGCAGCATCGTCTTGAACAGCGGCGCCTATATCAACACCCGGGCGACGAGCTTCGGCGCCGCCAACGACACCGCCGCCCTCTCGACCGGCGATTCAGGCGACATCACCCTGACCGCGCCGACGGTGACCCTCAATGGGTCGGTCAACGCCTTCGTCCTGAACAGCACCGGCGTCACCCCGACCGCCTATACCGCCGGCACCATCAGCCTAGCCGGGCTGACCTCGGCGATCATCGGAAGCGGCGGCAACCTGCCCAGCTTCAATACCGACGGCGCCGGCCTGGCGATCAGCGCCGGCAGCATCACCCTGGAGAGCGACGGCTATATCAACACCCGCGCTACGACCTTCGGCGCCGCCAACGACACGAGCACTCTCTCGACCGGTGATTCGGGCGCCGTCACCCTGACCGCGCCGACCATCTCGGTCAGCGGGCCGATCAACGCCTTTGCTCTTAATACAACCGGCCTCACCCCGACGACCTACGCCAACGGCGCGGTCGGCCTGGTGGGGGCTTCGAGCGGCGGCATCACGGTGAACGAGGCGAACGTGACCATCGGGTCCGCCGCCCAAAGCTACATAACGAGCATCGTCTCCAACGGCGGCAACATCGCCGTCACCGGAACGAGTTCGGTCACGCTCGAGAGCGACGGCGTGATCAACGCCCAGAACAGCGTCGCCGGCACCGCTGCGATCGACCTTTCGGCCCAGGCGGCGGGCAATTCCGGCAACATCACCCTGACCGCGCCGAGCATCACCTTCGTCGGCGGCATCAATCCCGAGAACGCGCCCAGCAACGCGCCGAGCACCGGGGCGCTGGTCCTGGCGGGTGCCAATAACGGCCATACCGCGGGCACCATTACCCTTACCGGCCCGGGCAGCTTCACCTTCGATGCGACCGACCCGGTCTACGGCGCCGGCGCCAATCTGGCGATCAACGCCAGCAGCGCCATCACCCTGGCGGCGGGCGGCCTGATCGATATGCGCGGCGACGGCTATGCCACCGTCAGCCTGACGGCGCCGACCATCACCTTCGCCACCGGGATCAACAATACGGGCGGCTTTAACCTTCGGGCGACGCCCAGCGACAGCGCCGGCGCCGGCGCGATCAACCTCACCGCGAGCAACGGCTTCATCCTCGGCGCGAGCGACCCAATCAAGACCCTCGGCGCCGATGTGACGCTGAGCAGCGGCGGTGGCACCGTCACCCTCGGCGCCGGCGGGCTGATCGATGCGACCGCTTCCGGCGCCAACGCCGGCGACATCACGCTCTCGGCGGCGACCGTCAGCTTCGGCCCGGGCATCAACACGAATTCGGGCGGGCAGCTGCTCGCCGGCGCGTCGGGCGGCTTCAGCCCGGGCACGGTCACGCTCGCCGCGACCAACGGCTTCACCCTCAACGGCGCCGACCCGATCAAGACCCTGGGCGCCAATATCGCGCTCAACGCGACCGGCGGCACCATCACGCTTGCCGATGGCGGGTCACTCGACAGCCGGCTCACCGGCGCCAATGCGGGCAATATCACGTTCGCCGCGACGACGATCGCCGACGCTGACGGCATCAACAACGGCGGCTCCGTCGCGGTGCTCGCCGGCGCGGCCGCCGGCTTCACCCCGGGCACGATTTCGCTCACCGCCGATACCATCGGCCTATCGTCGGCCGACCCGATCAAAACCCTCGGCGCCAACCTCGCGCTGACCGCCAATACGGCGCTGACGCTGGGCGCCGGGACCATCGATACCCGGCTGACCGGCGGCACCTCGACGGGCAATTCGGGCAATATCAGCCTGACCGCGCCGAGCCTGAGCTTCGCCGGCGGCATCAACCAGACCGGCACGATCCAGCTTCTCGCCGGCGCCACCGGCGCCTTCCTGCCGGGCACGATCAGCCTGACCGACAGCGGCGCGAGCGGCGGCTTCACCTTCGATTCAACCGATCCGGTGAAGAGCCTCGGCGCCAACATCGCCTTCTATGCCGCCGGCACCAACGGCAGCATCACGCTCAATAGCGGCGGGTCGATCGACAGCCGCACAGGCACGGGCTCGACCCTTAATTCCGGCACCATCACGCTGTCGGCGCCGACCGTCACCTTCACCCCCGGCATCAACACCAACTCGGGCGGCGCGCTCCTGGCCGGCTCGAACGGCGCCGGTGCCGGCGCCATTAACCTGATCGCCACGGCGCCGAGCGGCGGCTTCACCGTCAATTCGGGCGACCCGATCGTCGGCTCGGGCGCGACGATCGAGCTGATCGCCAGCGGCGCCTCCAGCAAAATCACCATCGCGAGCAACGGCACGGTCGACGCCGGCACCAGCGGCCTCGTCCTGTCGGCGCCGACCGTCACCATCGCCGCGGGCGCGACCCTCATCGACAGCGGCATGACCCTGTCGCAGAACAATTTCGACATCACCAGCGCCAATAGCTACGCCCTGCCGGGCCAGAACCTGACGCTGGACGCCAGCGGCTCAATCGTCGTCGAGGCCGGCGGCTACATCAGCACGACCGACTCGGGCGGTGCTTCGGGCTCGATCACGCTCAACGCCCCGACCATTATCCTCAACGGCGGCACGACGCCCAGCGGCTACACGGTCGACGCCGGCGCGATCGGCGGCGGCACCGCCGGCGACGTCACCCTGACGGCGCAGGCGAACACCACACCCACCTATCCGGGCGGGATCTACTCCACGACCACCAGCATCACGCTGCAGAACAACGCCTCCATCCGCGGCGCCAATGTCTCGGCGACAGCGAACTCGACGACCGACGTCAATTTCTCCGCCTCGGCCGGCAGCGAGGCGGCGGGCCTCGCGGTCGAGCTCGCCGAGGGCCTGCTCGCCGGCATCAACGTCAACGTGCTGGGCGCCACCGCGAACGCCTCGGTCGATGTGCAGCACGGCTCGAGCATCACCGGCAGCGGTGCCGTGCTGCTGAGCTCGCTCGGCAGCGAGACCGTCAGCTTTCCGGCGATCGTCATTCAGGGCGCCTTGCTCCCGGGCAGCCTGGCCATCCTCTACGGCGCCGAGCACGCCACCGTGGCAACCACCGTCGAGGGCGCGATCACGGCCGGCGGGAACCTGACCGTGGCGGCCTATAACAACGCCACCGTCAGCCTCCAGGCCTGGGCGGATACCAATCCGCTGTTCAACTCGGGCAAGATAAAGAGCGGCTCTCTCTATGCCGGCGCCGTGACCGTCGCTTATGGCAGCATCGCCACCCTTGCCAGCATCGCCGCCAATGCGACGATCTTGGCCACGGGCCAGGTCGCGGTTCTCGCCCGCAACGACAACGCCCTCGACAACGAGGCGACCGCCCTTGCTCTCGGCAACAGCGCGGTCGGCTTTTCCGTCGCGGTGACCGATTTTACCTCCACCGCGACCGCCACCGACGCCGCCAATCTCGGCACCGCCTCGAACAAGGTGGGCGGCGCGCTGATCGAGGCGGACAACATCACCAGCCAAAATGCCGTCAAGGCGTCGACCACCACCGGCGCCAATGCGCTGCAGACTGTCCTGCTGCAGCTCTCGGCGCCGGGCGGCGCGGTCGGATTGGGCGTCGGCGGCGGCGAGGCGCTGTTGCTCGGCGCCGTCATCGGCAGCGGCATACCGCAGGTGCTCAGCACCTCTAGCGGTTCGAGCTCGCCGATCAAGGTGGCGGCGACGGTCGCCTATGCGAACGAATCCTTCAAGGCCACCGCCGACATCGCCGGCGCCAGCGGCTCCGTCGCGCCCAGCGTTTATTCAAGCGGCCCGGTCGCGGTCGACGCCCAAGTCTACGATTTCGGCGTGCGGTTCGACGCGCAATCGTCGGTCGGCTCGGCCGGCCCGGCCACCGCCAACGCGATCAGCACCGGCTCGAGCCTCAGCTTCAGCGTCGCGCTGATGCTGGGTTTCGTCGATCACGACGCCGACGCCTATATCGGCCCCGGCACCGTCGTCAGCGGCACCGATGTGGGCGTCGGCTCATCGGTCACCTTGCCGATCGACAACAACTTCGTCTGCGCCCACAACCCGTGCAGCTTCAGCGAATTCAGCTCGCATCTGAACGGGAATTTCGGCCTCGCCAACGATCTCGCCTCGACCTATGTCTCGGCCTCGAGCCAGGCCAATGTCTTCGGCATCGCCGGCGCGGTGGATTGGGTTGATTTCACCAACAACAGTTCCGCCTGGATCGGCGACGGCGCGCAGGTCACCAGCACCGCCACCGGCTCGGCGGCCTGGAATACCACGGTCGATAAAGGCGCGTTGGCGGCGGCGCCGGCGGGTTGGCCGACCGCGCCGGTCGGCCTGACCGCGATCGATTGGGCGTCGCCGCTGACCGTCGACGCCACGACCTCGATTCAGACCATCGATATCTCGGGCAACATCTGCTTGTCCTTCAATTGCACCGGCGGCAGCAGCTCGGGCGCCAGCTCGATCGGCGGCAGCTATGCCTTCGTCAACTACACCGACAACACCAGCGCCGGCATCGGTTCGGGCGTGAACGTCACCGCTTCCGGCACCCTGACCGTCGCGGCTTCCGACAACGATGAGGCCGTCACCGTCTCGCCGACCTCGGGCTATGGCGGCGCCAATTCGCTCTCCGGCCTGGTGGTAATGGGCGACATCAACAATTCGACCCATGCCTCGATCAGCTCCGGCGCCGAGGTCAGCGCGCCCACCGTCAATATCGACGCGACCCAGGAGCTCATGGCCTGGGCCATCACCGGCGGCGTCACCGCGGGGACGACCACCGGCGTCGGCATCAGCGTCTCCATCGACCAGGCGACCACCAGCACCCTGGCCTTCGTCGGCGACAACAGCGTCGAGGAAAAGAACTATCTGTCCGGTCTCGGCCTGCCCTACACCCCGGCCGTGGCGGTGACGCCCGAAATCTCGACCAATACCCTAAGCGTGCTCGCCGGCAGCGACGGCACGGTGGGCGCGGTCTCGGTCGCCGCCGCGCTTGCCATCTCGGGCCCGCCGAGCGCCGCTCCGCCGAGCGGCATTTCGGCCGCTTTCTCCAGCCTCACCAGCCTGCTCAACGGCAACGGCCTCGGCTTCTCGTCCCTCGGCGGCGCCGCCGCCGGCGCGGGCGCCGTGGCCACGGCGCCGCCGGAGCCGACCTTCGGCCTCGCCATCTCGGGCAGCGCCGCCGTCGACCAGGTCGGCCTCACCACCGAGGCTTATCTGAAGAACGCCACGGTCGAGGGCTACGGCGCCGCGGCCAACGCCAATACCGTCACCGTCCAGGCGATCAACGACACCTATCTCATCGCCGGCAGCGGCGCCGGCACGCTGACCTATGCCGCCTCGCCCTCCGCCACGGCGAGCGCCGCCCTCGCCGGCGCGGTTGCGGCGGTGCTCACCACCAACAACACGATCGCCTTCATCAAGGGCTCGACCGTCGACAGCGACGCGGTCGCGGTTCAGGCGCTGGCCGGCGCCGCCGAGACCGCGGTCGCCATCGGCCTCTCGGTCAACGCCAGCACCGGCCTCAGCGCCGGTCTTGCCTTCGCCGGTTCGGTCTCGGTCGGGATCCTCAAGGACGCCACCAACGCCTATATCGACGACTCCACCGTGACCGGCAACTCGACCGCCGCGCTCCAAGTGACCGCCTATGACAACACCACCATCGGCATCGGCGGCGGCTCGCTCGCCGGCAGTGCCGGCGGCGGCAGTGCCTTCGGCGTCGCGGTGACCTATCTCGAGACCGACAATCCGAGCCAGTCGGGCGACAACACCGGCAATCAGGTCGACGCCAAGATCGAGGGTTCGACCGTGTCGGATTACACGACGGTCTCGGTGTTCGGGCTCGACCTCGACAAGATCGCCGCCGGCGCCGCGACCCTCGCGGTCAGCACGCAAGGCACCGGCTTCACCGGCACGGCCTCGGTCAATATCCTCAACGGCACGACCAGCGCCTCGATCGTCAACGACGGCGCCACCGCCTCCAGCGTCACCGGGGTCGGCAACGTGACCGTGCTGGCTTCGGGCGATGCCGTCACCAACACGGATTCGCCGCTCAACGCCGCGATCGCGAGCCTCGGCGTGCTGAGCTCCGCCGACGTCGACGTCGCCACCGTTTCCGCCGCCGACCCGAACGACGTGACCGTCACACCGGGCGCGTCGATCGTCGGCGTCGCCGGCAGCATCACCGTCGGCAAGAAGAGCGTCGGCCTGTCGATCGTCTACAATGCGATCAACGAGACACGCAGCGCGACCATCAGCGACGCCTCCATCACCACCGATGCCACGCTCTGCACCGGCGCCTGCGCGGTCGACGTCACCGCCAACGGCGACGACAGCATCAAGGGCTTCGCGATCGGCGTCGGCGTCGCGGTCGGCCAGGGCGGCTTTTCGGGCGCCGGATCGGCGGTCGCCAACATCATCTCGAACACCACCATCGCGCAAATCGGCAATTCGACGACCAGCAACACGACGATCAACGCGCCGTCGGTCTCGATCACCGCGACCGACAACGCGACGATCGAAAGCTTCGCCGGCCAGATCGCCGCGGCGCCGTCCAGCTCGGCGGCGGGTGCCGCCATCGCCTACAACAAGATCGGCGCGGTGAATGGCAGCGGCGGCGTCTTCACCGCCGCGGCCAACCGCACCACCTTCACCAATACCGACAGCTTGGCGGTTTCGGCGACCTCGAACGGCCATATTGAATCGGCTGCCATCGCCGGCGCCGCCGGCAGCAGCGTGGCCTTCGCCGGCAGCTTCACCACCAATTTCAGTCAGAACACGATCGACGCGGCGCTGAGCGGCATCACCTATAACGACACCAGCGGCGTCATAACCGTCACCGCCTCCGACACCGCCAGCATCCAGTCGCTGGCCGGCTCGGTCAGCTTCGGGTCCGGCGGCGCGGTCGGCGCCGGCGTCGCGGTCAACAAGATCGACGATTCGACCACCGCGCAGATCGACGGCCTCGCGGGCACCTCGATCGTCGCCAAGGATGTCACCGTCAGCGCGTCGGCGGGCGGCTCGATCCAGACCATGGCGATCGGCATTGCGGTTTCGGGCGACGGCGTCGGCGGCGCCGGCTCGATCGCCACCAACCTCAATTCCGAGAACGTCACCGCCGAGATCGACAGCGGCGCGGACGTCACCGCCGAGAACAACGTCGGCATCATCGCCACCAACGTCCAGACCATGGGCATCATCGCCGGCGCGGCGGGCGGCGGCACCTCGGTAATCGGCGCCGGCCTGTCGCTGGTCGTCAACGACGTCACCGACACCACCGCGGCCCAGATCACCGGCTCGACCACCAAGGTCGACGCGCTCGGCACCGACAAGACCGACCTCCTGACCGTCAACAGCGGCACCCTGGCCAGCGTGCCGGGCCTCGTCACGCTGACGCCGACCGCGACGCCGCCCTCGCTCGCCGAGACCACGACGACGGTCTCCGGCCTGGCCCTCGACGCGACGTCGGAGCAGGGCGTCACCACCAACGCGGTCGCCCTCGGCATCTCGGCCGACCTGATCTCGATCGGCGTCTCGGCCAATATCGTCACCGACATCATGAGCGGCAGCACCAAGGCCCATATCGACAACGCCAGCGTCGACACGCGCCTTACCGCCAACCCGACAATCGCCAATTACGTCGGCCCGCAACTCTTCGTCGGCGCCAGCAGCCAGGGTTGGGCCGGGAACTTCGTCGTCAGCGGCGCCGGCGGCGGCTACGCCGGCACGGCGGCGGCGGCCGGCATTCGCATGGAGCGCGAGACCGACGCCTATATCGACAGCGCGACGATCGGCACGCTCTATACCGACACCGTGACGACCCAGACGCCGATCGGCTCGGTCGCCACCACGACCACCGGCACGTCCGGCACGTCCGGCACCCCGGGCGACGGATCGACCGGTTCGACCACCACGATCTACCAGAACGTCGTCACCAAGACGCTGGTGCCGTCGCTGGGTGACGTCACGGTGCGCGCCGACGACACCGAGGATTCGCTGAGCCTGGTCACCGGGCTCGCGGTCGGCTTCGGCGGCGGCGGCGCGGGCACGGTGATCGTCAATGTCTTCTCGGCCACGACCAAGGCCTATGTCGAGGACGGCACGCTCAACGCCGCCAGCCTCACCGTCACCGCCGACACCGCCAACGGCTTCAGCGGCAACGAGGGCTCGGGCGCGGGCTCGATCGGCGCCAACGCGGTCGCCGGCGCCTTCTCGGTCAATGTCGGCAACGACACCACGCTCGCCTATGTCGGCGATCCGACCGGCAACACGACCACCGCCGTCAACCTGACCGGTCCGCTCACCGTCGGCGCCACCACCGAGGATACGCTCAACTCCGTCGTGGTCAGCGTGGGCATCGCCGGCGGGGCGGGCGTCGCCGCCATGGCCGATGTCACCGTGCTGACCAACGCCACGACCGGCAGCCTCTACAGCGTCGATCTCAATACCCCGGCCACGAGCGTTACCACCAACACGACCGATGGCATCGGCAACAAGACCCAGACGATCGACGAGACCGCCGGTAACGATGTCGCCACGTCGTCCGGCAACGTCTCGGTCAGCGCGGTCGAGACCGTCAACGTCACGCCCAAGGCCGGCGCGGGCGGCGGCGGCGGCAGCGCGGGCATCGGCGCCGGCGCCAATGTCGTCGTCCTCAAGAGCAACACCACCGCCCAGATCGTCGCCAGCATCCTCAATGTCGCCGGCAACGACGTCTCGGTGCTGGCGCAGAGCACCAAGAACGTCAATGCATCCACCGGCACGGCCGGCGCGGGCGGCACCCTTGGCATCGGCGCCACCGTCGCGCTGGTGATCCTCGGCACCGGCGATACCGGGAACGCGATGGGCCAGCTCGACGCCGGCAATAGCGGTACGCTGACCCAGGTCAACACCGCCAGCAATGGCGGTGTCAGCAACCCCGATGCGAGCGTCGGCGCCGGCAACAACGTCAACAACCAGACCGCGTATAGCGTCTCGAACGCGGTCGCCAGCACCTCGAACGACGCGGTCACCGCCCAGATCGACGGCGGCAGCATCACCGCGGCGCAGGTCGCCGTCGCCGCCCACAGCTATATCGGCACCACCAACTTCACCACCGCGGTCGCCGTCGGCGGCACCGCCGGCATCGGCGGCTCGGTCAGCTTCACCCGAATCTACGACACCGTCACCGCCGCCACCTCGGGCGGCACGATCATCACCCCGTCGCTCAGCCTCAACGCCGATGCCGGCGATTCGACCGGCAACCACACCGCCTCCGACACGGCGACGGCGGGCGGCGGCGGGATCGTCGGCCTGGGCGCCGCCGTGGCCGATGCGCTGGTCGACAACTCCATCACCGCCTCGCTCGGCGGCACGGTCTCGGCGCCCGCGGGCGCCACCAGCCCGGTCAGCATCTCGGTCAACGCCGCCGACACCGGCACGATCTACAGCCTCGCGGCCGGCGGCGGCGTCGGCGCGGTCGCGGTCGGCGTCATGGTGGCGAACAGCAGCAAGACCAGCACCGTCACCGCCCAGATCCCGAATGCGGCCTCGACCCAGACCCTGCCGACCGGCGCGACGCCGGGCATCGCCTTGGCCATCAATGCCGGCGACGCCGGCCAGGTGAAGGCCGAAGCCTACGGCGCCTCGGGCGGCCTATTCGCCGCCGGCACCGGCGCGGGCGCCGCCGCCAGCGACACCGCCCATGTCAACGCCGAGATCGGCACCGGCATCGCCCTCGCCATCGGCGGCGGTAGCGTCGCGCTCACCGCCGTCGACACGCCGGACGCCGAAGCCAACGCCTTCGGCGTCGCGATCAGCGGCGGCGCCGGCCTGGGCGCCTCGGTGGCGACCGCGACCGCCAACCCCACCGTGCTCGCCACGGTCGGCAATAACGCCTCGATCGGCGGCTCGGGCACGCTGGCGATCAACGCCACCCTCGGTATCCCTTCCGGCGGCCATTCGGCCAGCGCCTCCGCCACCATCGGCACCGGCGGCATCCTGTTGAGCGCCAACGCCTCCGCCGCGATCGCGCAATCGACGCCTTCGGTCACCGCCTCGACCGGCACCGGCGTCCATCTGCCCGACGGCAACGTGGCGCTCACCGCCAACAGCCTGACCAGCCAGAACGCCAGCGCCACCGGTATCGCCGTCGGCGGCTTCTACGCCGTCGGCGTCTCCGTCGCCACCGCCAGCGCCGGCACCAGCAACACCCCCGCCACCACCACGGCCGAGCTCGGCGCCGGCGACACCGGCTCCGCCACTCGCCCTGGCACGCTGAAGGTCAACGCGACCGGCACCGACGACAATACCGCCAGCACCGTCGCCGGCAGCGGCGCGCTGGTCGCGGGCAACGCCACCGCCGCCACGACCTACGATAACGCCGTGGTCAACGCCCAAATCGACGGCTCGGTCAGCAGCACCGGCGCCACCAACCTTGCGGTGAGCGGACTGGTGATCTCGGCGACGCACACCGACAACTTCTCCGGCTCGGCCAATTCGGTGAACGCCGCGGAATTCGGCGGCAGCGGCGCCGGCGTCGGCAACAACGGCACGGTGACCACGACCGCCTCGATCGGCAACTACGTCACCTTCACCGTCAACAGCGACGCCCTGATCAGCTCGCAGAACAATTTCAACGACGTCAACGGCGGCCAGAGCGCCTCCGGCGCCGCGGGCGGCGTGGCGAACGGCGCCGCCGCGATCAGCGAGACGAATCTGACCGGCCACGCCGACGTCACGCTGGGCGACCACGTCACCATCCTCGCGGGCACCGATCCGGTGAACAATCCGGGCGGCATCGACATCGTCGCCATCACCATGCTGAACGGCACCGATCAGGTGCAGCTCACGACCGGCGGCGTGCTCGCCGGCGCGGGCGTCACCTCGGACTTCACCGGCAATTTCTTCAACGTGGTCACCACCGGCGATCACGACACGCTGACGAGCCAGGGCGACCTCGATATCGGCAGCTACGATCAGCTGTTCTTCAACACGCTCGCCTATGTCAGCACCTATGGCCTCGCCGACGCCGGCATCGCCGATGCCACGACCACGATCAACCCGGACCAGACCGTCACCATCGGCACCAACGACATCCTCACGGCCTTCGGCAACGTCAATTTGACCGCCGGCAACGATCCGACCGGCGCCTATAACAGCATCGTCAACGGCAGCGCCACGGCCGTCGCCTATGTCTACGGCGTGATCACCGTTCCCCACGCCACCGGCCGGGTCGACGAGACGCTCACCACCGCGGTGACGATCGATGCCGGCGCCAAGGTGCAAAGCGCGCAGAACGTCAACATCGGCGGCTTTCCCTCGGTGCCCGTCGCCAACGCCGACGGCGAGGCGCATTTCGACGAGCTCGGCATCCCGATCTCGACGTCCGACAGCCCGACCAGCGTGCCGACGCCGACCGCGGTCGTGACCATCAACGGCACGGTGATCGCCGGCCTCTATTACGACCTCGACGTCACCATCCCGAATTGCAAAGACTCGAGCGGCTATTATTGCAGCCAGCTCAAGCTCACGGCGTCGGACGGCACGGTGCTCGGCAATGCGCTGTTGACCGCCCAGAACGGCATGCCGCTCACCATCGCCGCGGGCGCGAGCAGCGACGTCGCGACCTACAACGCCGCCTTCGATCCGGGCACGCTGTCGAGCGTTCTGCCTTCGGGCGTGGCGTCGGGCACGGTCGGCGCATGGACCTTCGGCCCGCTCGTCGCCTCGGCCGGCAACGTCAATCTGAACGCCACCAGCTTCGCCGGCACCGGCTCGATCACCGCCAACGGCGCGCCCAACATCACCGTCAAGAATCTGAGCCCCGATTACCTGGTGATGAACTCGGTGCTGATCCCCGATCTGGCCGGCGGCAAGGTCAACTACACCGGCACGGCTGCCAGCAGCCCGACACTTACCGTGAACCCCCACAATTCGACCGGAACGCCCGCGATCGACATCGAGAACGACTACAACATCAGCGATACGCCCAACGGCCCGGCGCTCTACCTGCTCGGCAACTCCACCAGCCAGGTGACCGGTGTCCTCAACCTCGGCGGCGTCATCACGATCGTCAACAAGCTGGGCTCCTACGGCGCCACCGAGGCGGTGGAAGGCTTCCAGGTCAACATCGCCATCCCGAACGGCTTCGCCGTCATCAACATCCCGGATCCGCCGGGCATCGAGCCGGTCGGCGGCAATCCGTTCTCGGAATGGGTGAACTACATCATCTGGCCGGGCAACAATCCGACGCTCAATCAAGGCTTCAACACCAACGTCGCGGCGGCCTATCTCGCCAACGCGGCTTACAACGCCAACGGCACCTATACGAACGCCGCCGCCTTCACCCAGTATCTGGTCGGCAACGAGCATGACACGAGCCAGACCGGAAGCCGCGCCATCTTCTACGGCGATTGCGGCTTCTTCATCTTCGGCGATTGCAGCACCAACACGGCGCAGAGCATCGGCACGGGGACCTACCAATTCGCGGGGACTTTCGGCGACGACGACAGCAAATACGCCCTGGTGCCGATCGAAACGCTCACCAAGAACACGAATTCAAGCCTGACGATCGCGCAGCAATACGCCTCGGCCAATCTCGCCGGCAGCACCGCGAGCACCGCGGTCTACGGCAACAACGTGCATATCAACGCCGCGATCATCGATCTCGGCGGCACGATCTCGGCCGGCCGCGCCACCAACTGGACCCTCACCCTGCCGGACTCGCTGATGAACGCGCCGACCGCCTCGAGCCGCGTCACCGGCTACACGCTGTCGTATCAGCCTTTCACCTTATCCAACGGCGTTGTCATCGATCTCCCGGTCCCGGTCCCGACCACCCAGACCTTCTATTCCGGCGGTGGCGCGATCGCGAATTTCGTCGCCAATTACAACGCGGGCGTGACGACGGCGACCACCCTCGACCTGACGCCGTTCCTGGCGACGATCAACCCGAACACGGTGGACAACAGCGCGCTGCCCGAAGTCGCGATCTATAACGTGCAGAACAACAGCATCAACATCGAGAGCATCAACGCCTCGTCGGCCGGCGGCATCCTGAAGCTGGACGGCGCGATCATCTCGACCAACACGCTCGGCACCATCCACATGAACGCGGGCCTCGGTCAGGTCACGGTCAACAATGCCACCGGCCTCGCGCTCAATGTCGCGGTCAACAGCACCGGCCTGCCGCTCAACACGGCGGTGATCAACGTCGGCTCCAACGCTGCCAACGGCGCGGTCTCGAGCATGATCGACATCGTCGACACCTTGCAGCCCTTTGCCACGCAGCAGACCTGGTACGTCTTCACGCCGGGCACCGGCCTCGCCGTCTACAACGGCGCCGGCAATTTGAATGCGCCGCCGACGGCGACCGCCAATCTCAGCACCACCGCCTATTCGCCGTTCGCGGGCGAGCGCTTCGAATGGGTCGAGCAGGCGACGCTCACCCGCTCCGATCCGAGCAGCTGGAACCTGGGCAATTGGCAGTTCAATAGCGGCACCAGCAACAACCCCTGGCTCTATGTGACCTCGCAGGGCGGGCTGAGCCAGACGCCGCAAGGCTGGCTCATCAACAACACCGGCCTCGAGAACACCGTCTTCAAGGAGACGGTCAGCGGCGGCGTGACGAGTACGGCTGGCGGACCCTATTACCTCGACGCCCATGACTGCGGCGGTAATATCGGCAGCGGCTGCCATGGCGGCCTGACCTCGAACACACTGCCCGCCAATGACGACCAAAACACCTATGGCGCCGTCTGGTTCTACAGCTTCGTCACCGGCGGCTATCTCCAGCAGACCATGTCGGTGAAGGCCGACAATCAGATCGCCATCAATTTCTCGGGCAGCCCGGTCGGCTCGGTCTCGATCACCTCCAACAGCCCCATCGACATCAGCGGCCAGATCACCAACCCGAACGGCAATACGACGATCACCTCGACCGCCGGCGGCATCCTCACCGACGCGGCCAAGGGCCTCGTCCTGAGCGACAATCTGACCCTGTCGGCGACCGGCGGGATCGGCGCCGCGGGCCAGCCCTTCAACGCGACGCTGAGCCCGGGCGGCGCTCTCAGCGCCACCGGCGGCAGCGCCGGTGTCTACATCAATTTGAACTCGGGCGCGCTGCTCGGCACGGTCAGCGCGCAGACCGGCTCGAGCTACGGCCCGGTCGCCATCGTCGCCACCGGCGATCTGCTCGCGGCCTCGACCTCGAACGCGGTCACCGGCAGCACGATCGACATCTCGACCACCGCGGGCGCCATCGGCGCCATCGGCACCAACGGCGCTGCCAATAGCCCGATCAACATCGATGCGGTCGGCCCGGTCGTGCAGAGCACGGACGGCACCATCACCGGCGCAGTCACCGCCACGGCCGAGAACGATATCGTCCTGACCCAGACCGCGGGCAATTTCAACGTGCTGTCGGTCGCCTCGACGGCGGGCAGCGTCGTCCTCACCGCCAATGCCGGCAACATTCTCGACGCGCGCGGCATCACCGGCGCCGCGGCGCTGGCGCCCTCGCAGCTCCATCTGACCGCCGCGGACGGCGCGGCGGCGGCGGCGACCGCGAGTTCGGTGACGCCGATCAACAATCTGGTGAACAGCGAATACCAGGCCTATTACGCGCTGCTGCATGACGGCACCGTCAGCGGCACCACCTTGACGCTCAATTCCGGCGCCGTGCCGCTCTATGCCGGGCTGGCGGCGAGCTATGCCAACCAACCCTATTCCGCGCTGCTGCAGAACGGCACCGTCAGCGGCGCCACCTTCACCCTCAATTCCAGCGCCGTGCCGTTCTATGCGGCGGCGGCGGCGAGCTATACCGACACGATCAATCCCGGGGCCAGCGTCACCGCGGCGACCGTGACGCTGGCGGAGGTGCGGGCATACGCGCAGAACTTCTATTCGACCTTCCCCGTGGTCACCGCGGCGACCGTGACCCCGACGCAGATCGGGCAATACGCCCAGCACCTCTACGCGACCTATACCGGCGACTTCGCCACCTATATCGGCAGCGGCTGGGCGAGCCAGTCCGAATTCGCCGGCGCCACCGCCAGCTCGACCTATCAATTCGCGCTCAGCAGCAGCCAGATCGCCGCCAACACCGCTCATTCGGTGTGGACGCCGGCGCAGCTCCAATCCTTCATCCAGGACTCGGCGCTCGAGCCGGCCTCGGTCGTGGTCGGCACCGCCACGCCCAACGTCACCGGCCGCAACGTCACCCTGATCTCCCATGCCGGCGGCAGCCTCAACGGCGACGTCGGCCAGCTCGCCGCGTCGGTCCCGGTCGCGGTCACCACGCTGACCAGCTTCGCGCTCAGCACCGCGCAGGAAGCCGCGCTCGAACTCGCCATCGCGCCGGGCGCCATCATCCTCGAGGGCAAGAACGCCCAGAACCAAATCGTCGTCATCGACTTTGCGGCCGCGGTTGCCGCCGGCCAGTTCCCGACCGGCGTCACGCCCTATCAGTTCGTCGTATCGCAGACCGCGCCGCTCTTTCTCACCGCCGCGGGCACCACGAACGCCAATGCCGCCGGCTCGATCTACCTGCAGAGCAGCAGCGCCAACATGACGATCGGCAACATCACCGCCGGCGGGAATATCAACCTCGCGGCCGATCTGAACATCGTCGCCAGCGGAACGGCGCCGCAGATCGACGCGCCGAACGGCACGCTGACCATGGCGGCCAATGGCAGCATCGGCGCCTCGGGCGCGCCGGTGAATTATTCGATCGGCGGCGACATGCTGTCCGCGGTCGGCGGCGGCAACGTCTATATCGAATACGACGGCGGCGACATGAAGATCGGCCAGGTCGGCGCCGGCCTCACCGCGTGGGTCGACGCGACGCACGGCGGCATCGTTTCCGATCCGGCGCTCGGCACCTTCACCGTCGCCGGCGACAGCGTTGTGCTCAACGCTTCCGCCACTATCGGCAGCCTGCTCGCGCCGCTGCAGGTCGAAACCAAGATCTCGACCGGCAATCTCACCGGCACTGCCGGCACCACGGCCTATCTGTCCGGCATCGGCACCTCGCCGTTGCAGATCGCGACCCTGATCGCGCCCTCGGGCATCGACGTCGTCACCGCGACGACCTCCGACCTGACCGCGCAGACCCTGACCGCCGCCAGCGGCCCGGTCACCGTCAATGGCGGCCGCGTCGTCACGATCGACGATCTCACCAGCGGCGGCGCCGTCGATCTCACGGCGATCGGCGCCATGACCCTGGGCGCCGCGACCGGCACCAGCCTGCTCTCGGGCACGGGCAGCTTCGCCATCGATGCCGGCGGCGCGCTCACCGTCGAGCCCCACACCTCAATCAGCAGCGGCGCCGGCCTCGGCGTAACATCCGCCTCGCTCGCGATGGATACCGGCAGCTCGATGGCGGCGACCGGCCAGGTCGCGATCACCACCACCGGCGATGCGGTGCTGGGTGCGGTTTCGACGACCTATAACGGCGACCATGCGATCGACGTCACCGCCGGCACCGCGACCGGCAACACCGTCACCGCGTCGGGCGGCATCTTCGCCAACGGCGATAACGTGTTCAACCTGACCGCCAGCCAGGCCAACGACAAAATCTACCTGACCGCGACCAACGGCGTCGGCACGGTCAACCAGCTGTTGACCGTCGAGACGCCGCTGCTGGCGGTGAAGACGATCAACGGCGATATCGGCATCGACGCCAAGCAATTCCCGATCCATGCGACGTCGCTCGTCGCGGTCAACGGCAACGTCACCTTCAACGGCGACGCCACGCTGACGCTCGATTCGATCGTCGCCGGCGAGACGATCAATTCCACCACCGGCGGCGCGCTGGTCCTCGGCACGGCGACCAGCGGCGGTACGCAGACCTATCAGGCGGCCAACGACATCTCGTTCACGACGCTGACCACGAACGGGACCCAGACCGATCGCGGCGACATCGACGCAACCTCGACCGCGGGCTCGATCCACGGCGCCGGCGCGACCCCGGCGGCGCTCACCGGCACCATCGACGCCAATGGCGGCATCGACCTCACCGCGCATAACTTCATCGAGGTCGCGACCCTGACCAGTCAGGGCGCGCAGACCCTGGGCGCCGTGAACAACATCGATTTCACCACCCTCACCACGACCGGCCTGAGCCCCGACAACGGCAACCTCTCGGCGATCACCACGGCCGGCACGGTCAACGGCAACACGGCCACCGTCAACGGCACGGTCCTGGTTCAGGCGAACGGCACGGGTGGCGCGATCACGATCGATACCGTGACCAGCGGCGGCCGGCAGGAATTGGATGCCAAGAACAACATCGAATTCCAGACGCTGCAGACCAACGGCCTCGGCTCCGATAACGGCAATCTCATCGTCGATGCGTCGAGCGGCTCGGTGCTGGGAGAGGGTTCGATCCCGAGTGCTCTCACCGGCACCATCACCGCTAAAGGCACGCTGAACGTGACCGCCGGCAACGCCATCGAGGTCGCCATCCTGACCAGCAACGGCACCCAGACCCTGGGCGCCGTGAACAACATCGATTTCACCACCGTGACGACCCACGGTCTCGGCGCCGACAAGGGCAATCTCTCGGCCATCACCAGTGCCGGCACGGTCAACGGCAACACGGCCACCGTCAACGGCACGGCGCTGATCCAGGCGAACGGAGCCCTCGGCGCGATCACCATCGACAGTGTCATCAGTGGCGGCCGGCAGGAATTGGATGCCAAGAACAACATCGAATTCGTCACGTTGCAGACCAACGGGCTCGGCTCCGACAAGGGCAATCTCGTTGTCGATGCGTCGAGCGGCTCGGTGCTGGGCGAAGGCGCGACGCCAACCGCGCTCACCGGGACCATCGACGCCAACGGCACGCTGAATGTGACCGCCGGCAACGCCATCGAGGTCGCCACCCTGACCAGCAACGGCACCCAGACCCTGGGCGCCGTGAACGACATCGACTTCCACACGATCACCGTCAACGGCCTGAGCCCCGACAACGGCAACCTCTCGGCGATCACCAGCGCCGGCACGGTCAACGGCCATAGCGCGGGCGTCCACGGCACGGCGCTCATTCAGGCCAGTGGCACGGGCGGCGCCATCACCGTCGATCACGTCACCAGCGGCGGCCAGCAGACCCTGCACGCCACCAATAACATCGAATTCCTGACGCTCCAGACCAACGGCTTGGGCAGCGATTCCGGCAACCTGGTCGTCACCTCGACCGCCGGCGCGATCATGGGCGAGGGCGCAACCCCGTCGGCATTGACCGGCACGATCACCGCGAACGGCACGCTGAACGTGACCGCCGGCAACGCCATCGAGGTCGCCACCCTGACCAGCAACGGGACGCAGACCTTGGCGGCCGTCAACGACATCGATTTCCATCAGATCACCGTCAACGGCCTGAGCCCCGACAACGGCAACCTCTCGGCGATCACCACGGCCGGCGCGGTCAACGGCAACACGGCTACCGTCAACGGCACGGCGCTGATCCAGGCGAACGGAACCTTGGGCGCGATCACCATCGACAGCGTCACCAGCGGCGGGCAGCAGGAGCTCGACGCCAAGAACAACATCGAATTCCAGACGCTGCAGACCAGCGGGCTCGGCTCCGACAACGGCAATCTCATCGTCGACGCGTCGAGCGGCTCGGTCCTCGGTGAAGGTACGACGCCATCCGCGCTCACCGGGACCATCACTGCCAACGGCACGCTGAACGTGACCGCCGGCAACTTCATCGAGGTCGCGACCCTGACCAGCAACGGCACGCAGACCCTGGGCGCCGTGAACGACATCGATTTCACCACCGTGACAACCCACGGCCTCGGCCTCGATAACGGCAACCTCTCGGCCATCACCACGGCCGGCGCGGTCAACGGCCATAGCGCGGGTGTTAATGGCACGGTCCTGGTTCAGGCGAACGGAGCCCTCGGCGCGATCACCATCGATACCGTGACCAGCGGCGGCCGGCAGGAGCTCGACGCCACCGGTAATATCGAGTTCCTGACGCTCAAGACCAAAGGCTTGGGCAGCGATGCCGGCAACCTGATCGTCGACGCGTCGAGCGGCTCGGTGCTGGGCGAAGGCGCGACGCCATCCGCGCTCACCGGCACCATCACCGCGAACGGCACGCTGAACGTGACCGCCGGCAGCGCCATCGAGGTCGCCATCCTGACCAGCAACGGCACCCAAACCCTGGGCGCCGTGAACGACATCGACTTCCACCAGATCACCGTCAACGGCCTCACCGTCCTCGGCACGGTCGTGGATAACGGCAACCTCTCGGCGATCACTAGCGCCGGCGCGGTCAACGGCAACACGGCCACCGTCAACGGCACGGCGCTGATCCAGGCAAACGGCACGGGCGGCGCCATCACCGTCGATCACGTCACCAGCGACGGCGCGCAGACCCTGCACGCCACCAATAACATCGAATTCCTGACGCTCCAGACCAACGGCTTGGGCAGCGATTCCGGCAACCTGGTCGTCACCTCGACCGCCGGCGCGATCATGGGCGAGGGCGCGACGCCATCGGCATTGACCGGCACGATCAATTCGCACGGCACCGCCGGCCTCACCGCTGCCGGCAATGTCGAGCTCGCCAGCGTCACCAGCCGCGGCACCCAGAATTACCTCGTCGGCGGCGATCTCGACTTCGGCCAGCTCACCACCCACGGCATGACCGGCGACGTGGGCGACGTCGACGGCGTCGTCACCGGCGCGATCAACGGCGGCTCGATCGACGCCAAAGGCGGCGTCAATTTGGTGGGCGCCGGCATCTTCTTCGGTCACATCATCGCGAATTTGGACATCGTCCTGAATTCGACGCGCGACATCATTGGCGACACCATCACCGCCGGCGGCGATGTCTTCGCCATCGCCGGTTACAGGCCCGGCGACCACGGCTCGATGACGGTGCAGCACGTCACCTCCACCAATGCCACGCTGGAGGCGACCGACACGCTTACCCTGCCGGATGTCGCGGTGCAGATCGCGCTCGATCTCGGCGCCAACGTCATGACCGTCAACGCCCGGCAGATTCCGGCGGTGGCGCCGGCCGTGACCAATGCACTGCAGATGAACGCCACCGGCTTCCATGACGGGATCGCGACGCTCGGCACGCTCGTCGTCAACGCGCCGGCCGGGATCAAGATCGGCGATTTCTTCTTCGACAATGTCAGCCTCGTCACCACCGCCAAGGTGGTCTCGATCGCCAAGGGCATGATCATCGACACGATGTACCTCTCGACGCCGGATCCGATCATCTGGATCAACAATCAGAATCCGCGCCCGATCGCCGGCGTGCAGGTCCAGCTCTTTCAGAACAGCGGCTTCTTCACGATGACGCAGGACAACAACATGACCATCACCAGCACCGACGTGGTGGCCTATCAACTCGGTTACGGCGTGGTCTCGACCAGCTACGGCGGCGGCGTGGGCGGAGCTTATGGCGGCACCAGCGTGGTGCGCGATATCCCACGTCAGATGGACTATGGCAGCAGCGGAATGCCTGCCGGAATTATGTACGCCGATGCCGATATGGTGTCCGACGACCTCCTCGACGAGCTGCAGATGATTCTGCCGGCGAGCGGCGGCGGCGCAGCGGTCAATTTGACTCCCGACCCCACCGTCAATTAGACGTTAGGGCGGGAGTACTCAATGCGGTTCTTGAGATGCGCTGGCTGGATGCCGGCCGGCCTGGCCGCCGTGCTGCTGGCCTGCCTGTGGCTTAATCCGGCCGCCGCGCAGAGCCCGGGCGCCAACAATCCGCAGATCAATCCGGGCGCCATCGGCAACGAGCAATTGCGCCAGCAGCGCCAACTCGAGCAGCAGCAGAATTCGCCGCTGGTGCCGCAAGGCCCGGCCGTCGTCGGGCCGGAACGCACCTCGCCGGAGCTCCGGCCCGGCGGCCCGGCTTTCCTATTGAAGACCGTCACCTTCGATCCATCGGCCTTCCTGAGCCCCGAAGAGCTCCAGACGATCGCCGCGCCTTATATCGGCCACGACGCCACCTTCGAGACGCTGCAGCTCATCATCAAGGAGGTCAACGCCCTCTACGACAAGCGGGGCATCATCACCGCCAGCGCCGTGCTGCCGCCGCAAAAGGTGGCGGACGGGGTCGTCCATATCGGCCTGGTCGAGGGCAAGCTCGGCAAGGTGGAGATGAAGGGGCTGGCCCAGACCAATCCCGATTACATCCGCGACCGCCTGGCGCTCGCGCAGGACCAGGTGGTCGACGTGCCGGCGCTACAAAGCAGCGTCGAGGCCTTCAACCGCCTCAACGACACGCAGCTCAAGGTGCTGCTCCAGCCGGGCGCCAATTTCGGCCAGACCGACATCAATCTCGCCATCCGCGAACCGCAGCGCTTCACCGCCGAGCTGTTCGCCGACAATCAGGGCAACAACACCACCAACCGCGACGAGCTTGGCCTGTACACGCGCGCCGCCGGCCCGCTCGGCATCAACGACCGGTTGACGCTCTACGGCACCCTCTCGCAGGGCAGCAAGACCGGCAGTGCCGCCTATAATCTGCCGATCGATCCGTGGGGCGACCGCTTCGGCCTGAGCTATCAGCGCAACCGGATCGTCATCGTGCAGGGGCCGTTTAAGGCGCTCCATATCTCCGGCACCTCGCAGGTCGGCTCGGTCGATTTGATCCATCCTTTCATCGCCACCCAGAGCTGGCTGCTCACCGCGAACCTCGCCGGCTCCGACACCTTCTCGAAGACCGATCAGTCGGGCGTCTTCGTCAGCGACGATCAGACGCGCAAGGGCGGCGGCGGCTTGAGCTTGACCAACAACGGCGAAAGCTATTCCGCGTCGCTGACGCAGAATTTCGCGCGCGCGCATACGCGCGACAATGTGCTGTCGACCGGACGCTACTTCTACGTTTCCAACGGCACCTGGAACGGCTACCTCAACTTCCTTGGGAATTTCAGCGCCACCACCCAGGCCGCCTGGCAATACTCGCCGCAGAAGCTGCTGCCCGGCGACCAGCTCTTCGAGATCGGCGGCCCGACCACGGTGCGCGGCTATCAGGCCAACACCTTCGCCGGCGACGACGGCTTTTACGTCAATCTCGAGCTGCACTACAACGTCCTGCCGCTGGTGAAAGAGCACGTCGATCTGGGCGAATGGGTCACCGGGCTCGACAGCTTCGTCTTCGGCGATCGCGGCAGCGTCTATTCCAGCTTTCCGCAGCAGCGCACGCTCGAATCGACCGGCTTCGGATTCTCGACCGCGATCCAGCAGCATCTCACCGGCGAGCTCAGCGTCGGCTTCCCGATCCTGCACGGCCTGCCGAATTACGCGCCCTATGTGCTCTACGCCCGGGTCGCGCTGCGCTATTGAGGCCGTGCCGGTGTCGCCGGGACGCCGTAAATCGCCGGCCCACCCGTATTTTCTGGCGTATTGCGTGGGGCCATGAAACGATTAATATTCGTTAATAATGCCGAGTGAAGTGTAAGCGGGGGATGGTCATGATGAATTCGGCTTTGGCGGGCGGCGCCCGGGATGCGCTCGCGTCCCTGTCGGTTCCGGTATTCCTGGCGGGTTTCGACGGTGCCGGCCCGGCGCGGGTGACGCTGCATGTCGCGCGCCCGCGCAACTGCCGGGCGCTGCGGCAAGAGGCGCAGGCGGCATTGGCCGCAGCCGGCATCGATGCGCCGTGCCGGGTTCGCGTCCTCAAATACCGCCAGATCGAACGGGCGCAAAGCCTGGAAGGGATGCTGAGGCCCTTCGCGCATGACAGCTTGGTCTATGATCCGACCGACAGCGTGACCCGCGCCCAGGCGCTCCTCCGCTGCGGCGGGAATCTCCGGCGTGCGCTGGGCGCGACGCTCGGCGGCATCTATTTCGAACCTGAAAGCCGCACGCTGTATCTCGTCTGCCGGCCGGAGGCGCTCGCGCGCGACGGCCAGATCGACAAAACCCTGCAGCGGAGCGTCGAGGCCCAGACCGCCCCGGTGATCGCGGCCTGGCGCGACGCGGATCCGGGCGCCTTCGCCTTCGCCACCCGCTTATGCATCGCGGTGCCGCGCCTGCCGCTGGTCCCGGTGGATGATTCCTCGCCGGTCGAGCGCCGCGCGGCCTGGCGCCGGCGGCTGCATTCGGGAATGGTCGCGGGCGGCGTCGCCACGCTGTTGGGCGCTTTGCTCCCCGGCATGGCGTGGGCCGAGGGCCCGGCAGTCTCCGCCGTCAACGGCAAGCTCTCGGTCGAGGGCGGCGAGGGCAATGCGCATCCGATGGGCATCATGTCGGGCAGCCTGACGGTGCCGCTGGGCTACAGCTTCGGCGGCCAGCTCGATGTCGCGGGCGGCGGGTCGAACGGCCAGGGCCTATGGGGCGTCGCCGGGCAGGGCTTCTGGCGCGATCCGGGAATGGGCCTGATCGGCGGCTTGGCCTCCTACACGGATCGCGGCATCGCCACCAATAAGTTCGTGACGACCAAGGACATCAATGTTCAGCGCTACGGCGCGGACGGCGAGGCCTATCTCGGCCAATTCACGCCCTCCGCCGCAATCGGCTATCAGGACGGCCGGGTAAAGCACGGCGCCTTCGCGACGCTGGATTTGGCCTGGTATCCGCTCGACGACCTCCAGCTCTCGGGCGGCGCCGACCTCAACCCGGCACGGTCGATGGCGCTGCTGGGCGCCGAGTATCAGCTCGGCCTTGCCGCGCTGCCGGGCCTCAGCACCTTTGCCGAGGCGGGGATAAGCGGATCGCGCGCCAGCTATGCGCTGGTCGGCTTCCGCTTCTATTTCGGCCCGGCCAAGACGCTCATCCGGCGGCACCGCGAGGACGACCCGCCGAGCTTGGTCACCGGCGGCGGTTTCGGCGACGGCTTCCACAACACCAGCGGGAACTACTAGGCTGCGCCGGCGCCGGCTGACCGGCGCGAAGCCGAAGAGTCCGCGCCGATGAAGACGGTGTTGCTGGCGTGGGAGCTCGGCGCCAATCTGGGCCATGTCGGCCCGCTTCTGCTGCTCGCCCGCGAATTGCGCAAGCGCGGCCATCGCCCGGTCTTCGCGCTGCGCGACGTTGCCGGGCCCGGCGCGCTCCTGGCGGAGGAGGACATACCGGTTCTCCAGGCGCCGGTCTGGATCAAGTCGGATATATTGCGCGGCCGCCCGTTCCGCATCGCGAGCTATGCCGACAATCTCGCGCTGTTCGGCTTCGCCGATGCGGAAGGCCTATCGGGGATGGTCGCGGCCTGGGACGCGCTCCTGGCGCTGGTGAAGCCCGATCTCATCGTCGCCGATCACAGCCCGACCCTGTGCCTCGCCGCCTTCGGCGCGATTCCCATTGCGATCGTCGGCAACGGCTATACCGTGCCGCCGGTTCATGAGCCGAGCTTTCCGCCGCTCTTCCCGGGCCGGCCGCCGCTCATCGCCGAATCCCGGATCTTGGACACCGTGCAAGCGGTTCAGCAGCGACGAAAACGGCCCGAGCCACGAACGCTGCCCGCGCTGTTCGACGCGCCCGTGCGGGCGGTCGCCACTTTTCCCGAGCTCGATCCCTATCGCGCGGTGCGTCGCGAACCGGTGATGGGACCGCTCGAGCCGATGCCGGCTGAGACGCCCTTGCCGGCCGATCCAAGCCTGTTCGCCTATCTCGGCGAGGAGAATCCGTGGCTCGAAACGGTGGTGCAATGCCTGGTGGAGCAGCCCGGCGCCGTCGAGGTTTTTTTGCGCGGCGATGTCGGGGCGTTACGGCGTCTGCTGGTGGCGCGCGGCGTGCGCGTCCATGAGCGGCCGCCGCCGCTTGCCGAGGTGCTGGCGCGGGCGCGGGTGGTTCTCTCGCATGCGGGTTCGACGACGGCGCATGCCGCGCTGGCCGCGGGCCGGGTGCAAATCTTGCTGCCGACCCATGTCGAGCAGGAGTTGACGGCGGACGCGCTGGTCGCGCTCGGCGTGGGATTGCGGGTAGCGAAGGACGCGGACAAGGCGGCGATCCAAGAGGCGCTTCACACGGCGCTCGACAGCGGCGCGCTGCGCAACCAGGCGCATCGCCGCGCGGTCGAGGTCGCCGCCCGTCCGCCGCTCGATGCGCTGGCCCTGGTCGCCGCAGCATGCGCCGCGTTGACCGCCTAGCGCGGCGGCGTGTTAGGGTTTGATCGGGGGTGCGTTCGGCATGACCATCTTGCACCGGCACGTCCGCATCGAGGCGGCGTCGCATTGCCAACTCAAATGCCCGTCCTGCCCGACGGCGACGGGCGCGATCGATGCGGCGATCCCGCGCGGCTTCCTGCGCGCGGCTGACTTCGCCAAGTTGCTTGACGATCATCCCTGGCTGAGTTCGGTAGAGCTTTCGAACTATGGCGAGCCGTTCCTCAACCCGCAGCTCGGCGAAATCCTGGAAATCGCCCATCGGCACGACGTCGCGATCACTATTGGCAACGGCGCCAACCTAAACCACGCCCGCGATGACGTTATCGAGGCGCTTGTCAAATACCAAGTGCGGACCCTCACCTGCTCGATCGACGGCGCATCGGACGAGACCTATCGCGTCTACCGCGTCGGCGGCGATTTCGACACGGTGATCGCCAACATTCGCGCGATCAACGCCCACAAGCAAACCCGAAACTCGGAACTGCCGGCACTGTGCTGGCAGTTCGTGGTCTTCGGCCACAACGAGCATGAGATTCCCAAAGCGCGTGCGTTGGCCGCGGAACTCAGCATGGCGTTCCGTCCGAAGCTCAATTGGGACGCGAATTTCTCGCCGGTCCGGGATGCCGAATTCGTTCGCCGAGAAACCGGCATCGTGGGCTCGACGCGCGAGGAATACCAGCGCACCACGGGCGTCGCATATGCCGCCGGAATCTGCCATCAGCTGTGGAACGATCCGCAAATAAACAGCGACGGCAAGGTGCTCGGTTGTTGCCGCAATTTCTGGGGCGATTTCGGCGGCAATGTGTTCACCGACGGGCTGGTGCGCGGACTCAACCACGAGAAGATGACTTATGCCCGCTCTATGCTTCAGGGTCACACGCCCGAACGCGCCGACATCCCCTGCACCACCTGCGACATCTATCATTGGCGTCGCGACAACGCGCAGTGGTTGGAGAAGACGCCGTAACCGCGGACATGCTTCTCTAGCGCCGCTCTCGCCGGCCGCCGGCGAGCAGACGGACGAGCTCCACGCCGCGGATCGCCACGACCAAGCCGAACACGGCATAGACGCCCACAATTCGACGAAGGCCGAATTCGTGCCGCCGTTCCGCGATCCAACGCAACAATAGTCTTTGGTAGCCGAGTTCGTAGCGCAAGATACGCGCCAGGCCCTGGGCGCGCCCGCGCGCGAAATCGGCGCCGAATAGGCGCCGCGTTTTAACCGCCAAGGCGCCGAATGTCGTCCGCGCGGAATGATAGACCACGGCGTCCTTCGCGTAATATTGCCGGTATCCGAGCCGCCACACCCGCTTTCCCCATTCGCCGTCCCCTTGAGAAATGAGCGTTGCGTCGAAGGGGCCTGCGGTTTCGATGACGGATTTCCAGGTCAGCAGATTGGCGGTTGCACCGAAATGATAATTCCGCACATAGGCTTCTTGTTGTAGGTGGAAGCAAGCGTCGGCGGCTTCGAAAAGCGCTGGTTTTTTCGGATCGCGGAACGTCAGGGCGATGTTGCCCGCAACGAAGCCGCAACCGCGATCACGATTGAGCATCCCGACGCCATGGCGAAGCCAGCCCCGATCGGGCTGGCAATCCGCGTCGGTAAACGCCAGCGCCTGGCCCCGGGCGTGCTCGATGCCGGTGTTGCGCGCCTGGTATCCGGCGGCCTTCGGCTCATGCACGATGCGGGGCGACCGCGCGAGCCCGGAATAACGATCTCTCACCACCGGAGCCGGATTATTGTCGACCAGGACCAGCTCGAACCGTTCGCCGGGGTAATCCTGCACCATGACGGCCTCGACGCAGCGGTCGAGGGCATCGATCTCGTCGCCGTAGAACGGCACGATGATCGAGACGAAGGGCCACGCGTCAGGCGCAAGCGACAAGCTTATGGTCTCCCAAGGCCGGCCCGAATTGATCGGGCACCAACTATGTTTGATTCCGGTGGGCGGTTCCATTTCCGTCGCATCGGGGTATTACTATAAGAAATAGCGGCGTAACCGGCGTTGGACCAAGCCAAAAGGACAGATGATGGAGGAAATCTCGCCGCCATCCTTCGACATCGCCATCGAATGGGAGAACGCGAAGCTCGGCGGGTTTGCACGCGCGCGAAAGATGCTCGAACGGTTGCGCGCGCAGCTCGTGGCGCTGGCCCCGAGGCGCCGGCCGCAAATCCTGATGCTCTATGACCCGCGCGAGGTCGACGTCGCGGCGATCGAGCGGTTGGTCGCCGAGGCCTTCGCGCCCGCAGGACTGCCGGGAACCGTGCGTTTCGTGCCGGCGCCCGGCGCCCGCTATTACGAGCAGAAGAACCTCGCGGCATCGTTGTGCGATGGCGAGGTTATCGTCTTCATCGATTGCGACGTGATTCCGGAGGATGGCTGGCTCGCAGTCATCCTGGCGCCTTTCGCGCGCCGAGACGTCAAAATCGTCTATGGCCAAACCTATGTCGATCCAGCGAGTCTGCTGGCGAAAGCCGCCGCCATCTACTGGTTCTTTCCGGTGCAAAACCCGGCGAGCGCGCTGCCGCCGGCCACGTCTTTCTATGCCAACAACATCGCCTTCCGGCGCGACTTCTTCCGCCGCAATCCGTTTCCCGACATGCCGATCTACCGCGGCCAGTGCGCGGTGCTGCGGCAACGGTTGAGCGATCGCGGCATCGGTCTCGTCACCCAGGACGACGCCGTTGTCCTGCATCCGCCGCCGAACGGCATCCGCCATTTCATGATCGAGGCGATCCATGAAGGGCACGGCGAAGTGCTGATGGCGGGAGCGACCCGCCATGAAAAGCGGACTTGGTCTCTGCGCTCGACCCTGCAGAGCTATCGCTGGAGCCTCGGCGAATGCCTGCGCAAGCTGCGCGCGCATCGTGAAATTCTCGGCCTCGGGTTTTTCGGCGGCGGCGTCGCGCTTGCGCTCGGCTTTGTCTATTACACGCTCAAGGCGGCGGGCGCCGCCGCGACGCTACGCTGGCCGAATCTGATTCCGCGCCTCTTCCCGATCGAGGCCCCGGCCTCCCCCGCATCCGCCGCCCGGACGCCGGACACCTCAGTGCCGGATATCGCGCCGATCAAGCCCTTCGCGGATATCGGCGTTGCCATCGTGGTGCCGACATATCGCCGCCCCAACGACCTCGACTGGCTGATGGAAAAATTGCGCGCCCAGATCAAGGGCTATTCCAACCGCCGTGCTATCGTTGTCAATGACGGTAGCCATGACCAGCGCTACCAGGCGGTGATCGAACGGCACCGCGACATTGCCGATTACATCGTGGCGCCGAGGAACGGCGGCCCGGCGGCGGCGCGTAATCTCGGCGCGGCGCGGGCCGATAAGGAGTTCCTGGTGTTCATCGACGACGATTGCGAGCCGCCGCCCTATTGGCTCGATTGGCTTTGCACCATCCTCGCGGAGCATCCCGACGCTGACGCAATCGGCGGCACGACAAGGGCGCTGCCTTCGACCGCGCCGGGAATGTTCGAGCGGTTCCTCGGCGAGGCCGGCTTTCATCCGCAGCCGCTGGTGGCCAATGGCCGGCCGCTGATGTTCGTCAGCGCCAATCTCGCGGTGCGGCGCAAGGCCTTCGAGCGCGTCGGCGGCTTCGACGAGACCATGATCACGACGGAGGATCGCAACCTGACCTACCGGCTTGGGCGTAGCGGCGCGATCTTCCATCTCGATACCGGCTGGTTCGTCTATCACGACATGGCGGTTTCGCCGCGCACGCATCTTCGTCGTTATTATCATTACGGCGTTGGCAACCGGCGCGAATTGGCGATCGAGGAAAATCCGCCCGACCGCCCTTCCTGGCCGACGGCGACGCGGCCGTGGATATACTGGTTCGGCCGTGCGCGTTATTCGGTCGAACGTATGCGCCAACGCCGCGATTTCCGCGAGCACGCCGCGCCGATGCGACTTCTCTACCGCTTGCTTGGCGCGTTGACCTATCTCGTCATGGATTGGGGCTTCGCGCGCGGCGCGGGTGCCCCGGCGAAATCAGCGGCCTCGACAGCGCGGCCGAACCGCCCGTAAATGGCTGCTAAAGTCGTCGGCAAGGCAGGGGGCGCGTCGGTCGTGGAGCAGGTCATCCTCGAAGCCGAGAACCTCACCAAGGAATTCCTCGGTTTTGCGGCGGTGCGCGGCGTCTCGCTGAAGGTGCGGCGCAACACCATCCATGCGCTGATCGGGCCGAACGGGGCCGGCAAGACCACCGTCTTCAACCTGCTCACCAAGTTCCTCGAGCCCTCCTCGGGCCGCATCGTCTTCAAGGACCGCGACATCACCCGGGCCAGGGCGGCGGACGTTGCGCGGCTCGGCATGGTGCGCTCCTTCCAAATTTCCGCGATCTTTCCGCATCTGACGGTGCGCCAGAACGTCCGCATCGCGCTGCAGCGGCCGCTCGGCACCTCGTTCCATTTCTGGCGTTCGGCGCGCTCGCTGGCGCCGCTCGACGCGCGCGCCGATGCGCTGCTTGCCTCGGTCGGGCTGATCGACCATGCCGATCTACCGGCGGTTGAGCTGCCCTATGGCCGCAAGCGCGCGCTCGAGATCGCGACCACCCTGGCGCTCGATCCCGAACTGCTGCTGCTCGACGAGCCGATGGCCGGGCTCGGGCGCGAGGATATCGGGCACATCTCGGCGCTCATCCGCGAGGTCGCCCGGTCGCGCACCGTCCTCATGGTCGAGCATAATCTCTCCGTCGTCGCCGATTTGTCGCACACCATCACCGTGCTGATGCGCGGCCAGGTGCTGGCCGAGGGCGACTACCGCACCATCGCCGGCAATGCCGACGTGCGCGAAGCCTATCTCGGCAGCGGCCATGCTTGAGGTCGCGCGCCAAGCTCTCGCCCCGGCCGCGCCGCTGCTCGCGGTGCGCGATCTCCATGCCTGGTACGGCGAATCGCATGTCTTGCACGGCGTCGGCTTCGCAGTCGCCGAAGGCGAGGTCGTGACCTTGCTCGGCCGCAACGGCGCGGGCAAGACAACCACCTTGAAGGCGGTGATGGGGATCCTGCCCGAGCGGCGCGGCACCGTGGTCTTCGCCGGCCAGGAACTGACCGGCTTGCCGTCCTATCGCATCGCCCGGCTCGGCATCGCCTATTGCCCGGAGGAGCGGGGTATCTTTGCCAGCCTCGATGTCGAGGAGAACCTGCTGCTGCCGCCGGTCATCCGCCCCGGCGGCATGCCATTGACCGAGATCTACCGGCTGTTTCCGAACCTCCATGAGCGCCGCAAGAGCCAGGGCACCAAGCTCTCCGGCGGCGAGCAGCAGATGCTGGCGATCGCGCGCATCCTGCGCAGCGGCGCACGGTTGCTGCTGCTCGACGAGCCGACCGAAGGCCTGGCGCCCGTGCTGGTGCAGCAGATCGGCGGCCTCATGCGCACGCTCAAGGCGAAGGGCTTCACCATCCTGCTGGTCGAGCAGAACTTCCAGTTTGCCGCCACCGTCGCCGACCGTCATTATATCGTCGAGAACGGCACGGTCGTCGACATGATCCCGAACGACCGCCTACAGGACAATCTCGTCAAGCTGCGCACTTATCTCGGCGTCTGACAAAAACGTCCAAAGGGGAGGAAAGCGATGAAGGCGAAATTCATTCTCGCCGTGGCGGCTGCCGCGGCGCTCGGCATGGCCACGGCATCGGGCGCCTCGGCACAAGGCGCGCCCAAGCCGATCAAGATCGGCGTCATGAACGACATGTCGTCGGTCTACTCGTATCTCGGCGGCATGGGCTCGGTCGCCGCCGCCAAAATGGCGGTCAAGGATTTCGGCGGCAAGGTGCTCGGCCGGCCGATCGAGGTGATCTTTGCCGACCACCAGAACAAGCCCGACGTCGGCGCCGGCATCGCGCGCCAATGGTTCGACGAGCAAGGCGTCGACGCGATCGTCGATTTGCCGACCTCGTCCGTCGCCATCGCCGTGCAGCAGGTGGCGAAGGAGAGGGGCAAGGTGACGCTGATCTCCAACGGCGGCTCCTCGGAGCTCACCGGCAAGTTCTGCTCGCCGACCGGCGTGCATTGGACCTATGACACCTATGCGATGGCGCACGGCACCGGCAGCGCGGTGGTCAAGCAGGGCGGCAACACCTGGTTCTTCCTGACCGCCGATTACGCCTTCGGTCACGCCTTGCAGGACGACACCGCGGCGGTGGTGAAGGCGGCCGGCGGCACGGTGGTGGGCTCGGTCAACGTGCCGCTCAACAATGCCGATTTCTCCTCCTTCCTGCTGCAGGCGCAGCAATCGAAGGCCAAGGTCATCGGCCTCGCCAATGCCGGCGGCGACACGGTGAATTCGATCAAGCAGGCGGCGGAATTCGGCATCGTCGCCGGCGGCCAGCGCCTCGCCGGGCTCCTGGTCTTCATCATGGATGTCGACGCCTTGGGCCTCAAGACGGCGCAGGGCCTGCTGCTGACCGAGGCCTATTACTGGGACCAGAACGACGCGACCCGGGCCTGGGCCAAGCGCTTCCAGGCGGTTTACGGCAAAATTCCGACCTCGGGCCAGGCCGGCGTCTACGGTGCGGTGTCGCATTATCTCAAGGCGATGGCGGCGGCCGGCACCGATGACGGCATCAAGGTGGTCGCCAAGATGCGCGAGCTGCCGATCAACGACTTCATGACCAAGAACGGCAAGCTGCGCGAGGACGGCCGTGTCCTGCGCGACATGTATCTCTTCGAGGTGAAGAAGCCCGAGGAATCGAAATACCCGTTCGACTACTACAAGCAGCTCGCGGTCATTCCCGCGGCGCAGGCCTATCGGCCGTTGAGCGAAAGCGAGTGCCCGCTGATCAAGAAGAACTAGTCGTTCGACGCCGCGATTGGTGAGGCCCGATGCCGGAATGGATGCATATCGCCGTGCCGTCGGCACCGGCGCTGTTCGCCCAGCTCCTCATCGGCCTCATCAACGGCTCGTTCTACGCGTTGCTGAGCCTGGGCCTCGCCGTCATCTTCGGCTTGCTCAACATCATCAATTTCGCCCATGGCGCGCTCTACATGCTGGGCGCGTTCTGCGCCTATCTGCTGCTCAATTATTTCGGCATCGGCTATTGGCCGTCGCTGCTGTTGGCGCCCCTGGCGGTCGGCGCCTTTGGAATCTTGCTTGAGCGCTGCTTCATCCGCTGGGTCTACCGACTCGATCACCTCTACGGCCTGCTGCTGACCTTCGGCCTGGCGCTGATCGTTCAGGGCGTTTTCCGCCAATTCTACGGCGCGTCGGGTAAGCCCTATTCCATCCCGGAGGCGCTGAGCGGCGGGCAGAATCTCGGCTTCATGTTCCTGCCCAACTATCGCGTCTGGGTGATCGTCGCCTCGGCCGCGGTGTGCTTCGGCACCTGGTTCCTGATCGAGCGCACGCGGCTCGGCGCCAATCTGCGCGCCGCCACCGAGAACCCGGCGCTGGTCCAGGCCTTCGGCATCAACGTGCCGCGCATGGTGACGCTGACCTACGGCTTCGGCGTGGCGCTGGCGGCGCTGGCCGGGGTGATGGCGGCGCCGATCTATCAGGTTAGCCCGCTGATGGGCACCAACCTCATCATCGTGGTTTTCGCCGTGGTGGTGATCGGCGGCATGGGTTCGATCCTCGGCGCCATCGTCGGCGGTTTCGCGCTCGGCATCATCGAGGGGCTGACCAAGGTGTTCTATCCCGAGGCCTCGGCGACGGCGATCTTCGTCATCATGGCCATCGTGCTCCTGGTCAAGCCGGCGGGACTCTTTGGCCGGCGCGCCTGAGATGGCACGCGGCCAGGCGGCACGCTGGGCGATCCTGTTCGCGTTGGCGGCGGCGGCGCCGTTTTTTTTCTATCCGATCTTCCTGATGAAGGCGCTGTGCTTCGGGCTTTTCGCCGCGGCGTTCAATCTGCTGCTGGGATTTACCGGTCTCCTGTCGCTCGGCCATGCGGTGTTCATGGGCAGCGCCTCCTACGTCACCGCCTACGCCATGAAGGCCTGGGGACTGCCGCCGCTGATCGGCATCCTGGCCGGCACCGGCGTCGCGGCGGTGCTCGGCGTCGCCTTCGGCTGGCTCGCCATACGGCGCCAGGGCATCTATTTCGCCATGGTGACTTTGGCGCTGTCGCAGATGGTCTATTTCTATGCCGTCGAGTCGAAATACACCGGCGGTGAGGACGGCATCCAGGCCGTGCCGCGCGGCATGCTGTTGGGACTCATTGATCTCAACCGGCCGCTGGCGATGTACTATTTCGTGCTCGCGGTGTTCATTATCGGCTTCGCCATCATCTATCGCGCCGTCCACTCGCCCTTCGGCGAGGTTCTCAAGGCGATCCGCGAGAACGAGCCGCGCGCCATCTCCCTGGGCTACCGCACCGAGCGCTACAAGCTGCTCGCCTTCGTGCTGTCGGCGACCCTGGCGGGGCTGGCGGGCGCGACCAAGGCGCTGGTTTTCCAGCTTGCGTCGCTGACCGATGTCGATTGGACGATGTCGGGCGATGTCGTCCTGATGACCCTGATCGGCGGGGTCGGAACGCTCTGGGGTCCCGTGGTCGGCGCCTTCGTCACCGTTGCGATGGAAAACTATCTGGCGCAGTTCGGCTCCTGGATCACGGTGATCGAAGGCGTGATTTTCGTCCTCTGCGTCCTGACCTTCCGGCGCGGCATCGTCGGCGAGCTCGCCCACCGCCTCCCTCGCTGGCTCGGCCGCCGCCGCGCGACGCCGGATTAAATCTCGGCGGGTTCCCGGCGCCAGACGCTGGCGAGCCAGGGCTGCTGCTCCCGCGGCAAGCCCGCGGGGCGGTAGTAATGCGTCAGCTCGACGAAGCCGGCGGCCGACATATAGCGGCGCCATGCCGCGATATCGTGATAGGCGCCGTAGCGCCCGTCGTTCCAGCCCTCGCTGTTCTGGCCGCGCGGATTCGACGCGAACAGCACGCCGCGCGGCTTCAAGGTTGCGTGCAATTCCCGCAGGATGCGCGGCAATTCCTGGCTCGGTACATGGAACAGCGTGGCGTTGGCGAATACGCCGTCGAAATATTCCTTGGGCAGATCGAGCTTGAGAAAATCCTGCTGCCAAACCTCGCCGTCGCCTTGCGCCCGCGCCATGGCGACGAAGCGCGCCGCACCCTCGAGGCCGATGGCGACATGGCCGCGTTGGGCAAACGCCTTGAGGTCGCGTCCGGGCCCGCAGCCGAAATCGAGGATGGTGAAGGGCGGCGCGCCTTCGATCGGACGCAACAGCGCCTCGATGTTCTGGCTCACGTCGTGATCCTGCGTGCCTTGCCGGAAATCCTCGGCGCGCCGGTTGTAATGCTCCAGCGTGCGGTCGGTTATATCGCGCACTTCTTGCGGGTCGAGCTTGGTCATCGATCCTTCCCGTGCGGCACGAACGGCACCGCCAACAGCGAGAGTGCGAAGAGCAACCCGAGGAGTAGCCACGCCTCGTTGAACGCGAGCACGAATGCCGCCCGCTCGATCAGCGGCGCGACCAGCGCCTGCGTCGCCGCGTCGACCGGCGGCAGCGGCACGTTGTGAAAGCGATCGAGCGGCAGGCCGACCAGCCGCGCCGCATTCGGGTCGCCCGCTTGGAGACGGGCGACCAGCGCCGTCACATGCACCGGCGTTCGCTGTTCCAGCATCGTGTCGATGAGGGCGATGCCGATCGCGCCGCCGAGATTGCGCATAAGGTTGAACAGGGCGCTGGCATTGGTCAGCGCGCCGCCGGTCCAACGGCCGAGCGCCATGCTCGTCGTTGGCAATAGGCACAGCAGAACGCCGGCGCCGCGGAACAATTGCGGCCAGAACAATCCCGCGTAATCGGTTCGGGGCGAGGCGAAGCCGTTAGCGAGGAGGCCGATGGCGAACAAGCCGTAGCCGAGTGCCACCAAAATCCGGTGATCGACGCGCCTTTCCGCGATCGCCGCTATGGGTGCTATCGCCAATTGCGCGGCGCCGCTGACGATCATGATCTCGCCGATCTCGAGCGGCGTGTGGTCGCGCACGAGGCCGAGGAAAAGCGGCAGGAGATACACCGAGCCGTAGAGACCCATGCCGAGCACGAAGCTGTAGACCGCGGTAACGGCGAAGGTGCGGTCGCGGAAGATGCGTAGATCGACGATATGGTCTTTCGGCTTGAGGCAATGCCGCACCGCGGCGACGCCACTGACCATGCACGTCAGAAGGAGCACATCGACCAAGGCACCGCCCCAGCCGCGCTTCGGTCCCTCCTTCAGCAGGATCTCGAGGCATGTCAGAAACAGGCCGCCCAGCGCCAAGCCGATGTAATCGAGCTTGTGCCAATAGGGCCAATCGGGTCGGCCGACGCGAATGAGCCGGCCGACGACCGCCGCGACCAGGATGCCGGGCCCGAGGTTTATGAGGAAGAGCCAGTGCCAGGAATAAGTCTCGGTGATGTAGCCGCCGACCGTCGGCCCGAGCGTGGGGGCGAGCACGGCGAACACGCCGGCTATCGTCGTCGGCAGCACGCGCCGGTGCGCCGGAAACAGCACGAAGACGGCGGTGAACACGGTGGGAATGACGGTGCCGCCGCAGAAACCCTGGATCACCCGGAAAAACACCAGGGCGTCGAAGCCGTGACTCGCCGCGCAGCCGACGCTGGCCAGCGAAAAGCCCGCGATGGCGACGACATAAAGGCGACCGAGCGAGAACAGTCGCGTCAGCTGGGTGGTCAGCGGAATCGCGATCACCTCGGCGATCAGATAGGCGGTCTGAACCCAGCTCAATTGATCGAAGGGAATGGCAAGGGCGGTCTGGATTTCCGGCAGGGAGCTGGCGACGATCTGGATGTCGAGGATCGCCATGAACATGCCGAGGCACATGCCGAGAAAGCCGACCCAGACACGGGCGGAGGAGCGGTGTTGCGCCGTCGGATCTTCGGTCATGAATCTCCTGTCGCCGCGCCGTCGAACAGCCCCGCTCCCGGCCACCGTCTCAGGCCAAAATGCCTAAATTTGGGCGATTCCCTCTCCACCGCGTCAAACGCCGCCGGCGGCGATGGTGAGGCGGGTTAACGTGCCGATAGTCTTAATTCTTTTTAAAAATCTGGGGAATAGTGTTCCGGCTGTCCCAGCGGCGCGTCGCTGAAAGTAGAGGCATCCTATGCGGGCCATCCGGTTTAGGCATCGCCCGGCGCCCGGCGCTCCATGAGCGCCGCGCAAAATCCGCTGATCGCGGGGCTGCTGCAGCGCGTTGCCGGTTCCGAACCAGCCAGGCCCGAGGCCGATGAAAACGGCATGTCCTTCCGGCTCCTGTTCGCGAAGAACCCGGTGCCGATGTACGTCTATGACTGGGAAAGCCTGAAAATCCTCGAGGTCAACGACAGCGCGCTGGCGCAGTACGGCTACAGCCGCGAGCAGCTTCTGGCTCTGTCGATGACGGATTTGGTGGCGCCCGAGGAGCTCGAGCATGTGTTGCGCAATCATTTCGGCGCAAGCAGCTCGCTGAAAGTCGGAATCCGCCGCCATCGCAAGGCGGACGGCACGACCATCTTTGTCGAGATCGCCCGCGAGCGGCTGATCTTCGGCGGTCGGCCGGCGGCATTCGTCTCCTGCATTGACGTGACCGCGAAGGTTATCGCCGAACAGCAAAAGCAGGCCGCGGAAGGTCATGCCGAGCTGACCTATCGCCGTTTCGCCGAGGCGATCGAAAGCGTGCCGGCCAGCCTGCTGCTGTGCGACGCCGACGATCGCATCGTCATCTGCAACAGCGCGACGCGACGTTATTTTCCCAAATCCACCGAGTTGCTGGTGCCGGGCACATCCTTCGAGGCGCTGCTGCGCGCCCACGCCGCCAGCGG